>JBCBFV010000053.1:0-11341 GCA_038527425.1 Pseudomonadota bacterium | reverse complement strand
GCCGGAGATATTGAGGCGTAACCTTGTGATCTAAGGCGTGAATATCTTCGCGCTCAAGGGGCGTGAGTTTCAGTTGGGCGGTGCCCTTCGGCGCGTGACAGGTCTTTATCATCCGTGCTCGCGGATGGAAGAGGTGCTGGGGCATGGGGGATATTCGGCGATGCGGGGGCACGGGGGCATCTGCGCTGAAGTGCTTGAGCCGGGCACCGTCGCGCTTGGCGACGCGCTGGTGCCTGCTTGAGTTCTTGTGTCAGCCTGAAGCCCCTGATTATGTGCCGCCGATGACGAAGCGACCCACAGCACGCGCCGGGCAATGCATCGGCCTTTTGGGCGGGTCTTTCGATCCGGCCCACGCGGGGCATGTGCATATCACGAAGCAGGCGATGCGGCGTTTCGGCCTTGATGCCGTGTGGTGGCTGGTCACGCCCGGCAATCCGCTTAAGGCGCGCGGGCCAGCGGCGCTCGACCTGCGCCTTGAAGAAGCGCGGCGGGTTGTCGATCATCCGCGCGTGACGGTCACCGGGATCGAGGAAGAGCTCGGCACGCGCTACACGGCGGAAACGTTGGGTGCGCTCTTGCGGATGTATCCGGGCGTGCGGTTCACTTGGTTGATGGGGGCGGACAACCTGGCGCAGTTTCATCACTGGCAGGATTGGCGGGCCATTCTGGACGCGGTGCGCGTTGGTGTCATCGCACGACCGGGAGAGAGAACTGGCGCGCGGGTTTCACCTGCGGCGCGGCTCTATCGGGGTGCGAGGTTGCCGGGGCGGTATTCGCGGTTGCTGGCGCGGTCTGAGGCGCCAGCGTGGTGCTTCATCAACGTGCCGATGACGGATGCGTCCTCAACGGCGATCCGGGCGCGCGGTGGTTGGAAGAGCTAGGCTCGCAAAGCCGGACCCAACAAGTAGGACCATGCCTGCCAAGGCCAGCATATCCGGGATGGTTCCAAAGACCGCCCAGCCGAGCGCTGCCGCTGCCACGATCTGGAAATAGACAAAGGGTGCAAGTCGCGTGGATTGCGCGAGACCAAAGGCCACGATCAGGAGCAGGTTGCCCCCCATGGAGGCAAAGGCTGACCCTGCGATCATGGTCGCCGTCCACGCATCGATTTCAGGCACATTCGCCAAGCCAAAGGGCGCTGTGAGTACGGCCGCAATCGCGAGTTGCGAAAAGAGCAAGGTAAGCGGCGGGGCGGCATCGACCAGCCATTTCGAGGCCGTCAGGAACGAGCCATAGAAGACGCCCGCCAACACCGCGAACAGCAGACCCACGCGCATCTCGGGGCCCGGCTGGACGACCATCAACACACCGATAAACCCAAGGATCAACAGAGCGCTTCGCGGCCAGGTCGCTTCCTCGCCAAGGAGCCAAGCCGAGAGTACATAGGCCACGATAGGGCCAATGAAGAATGCGCCGAACACGTTGGCGAGGGGCTCGGTCGAAAGCGCGGTCAAGATTGAGGAGATGCCGCCAGCGATGAGCGCAGCGCGCAGCCACAAGCGCCAGTCTTTCAAGGCGCTAAAGGCACCCTTCGGAAGGAAAGGGATAAGCGCCACGGCGGCGATGGCAAACCGGGTAAAGGCGACGAAGAACGGCGAAACGCTTTCCGCAGTCAGCGACTTCCCAAAGGTATCGCCCAGCGGGATGAGCGCCATCCCGACGATCATGATGAGAACTGCCCGTGCCATGGCGCCGCGCTAGCAGGTTCAGCAGGGTCACACCACGCCGATTTTATTTGTCACCAGAAAGCCGTTTGTTACGGTCCGCCCATGAAGAAGAGTTTCACGCGTCGTTCTGCTCTCGCCGGTCTTATGGGGACCCTGGCGTCACCGGCCTTGGCCACCGCGCCACTGACGTCTTTGCGCCCGCAGCCACGGCCCGGCTCGATTGCTCCGGGGTCAGCGAAGTCGATCGTCGCGGCGGCCAAGCTGACGGGAACGACGACGCTGATCTGTACCCGCGCTGACGGGACGGTGGTTGACGCCATTGGCAAAGACGTCCCCCTCCCGCCGGCGAGTGTCGCCAAGGCTGTGACGGCGCTCTATGCCGTCGACAGCCTCGGACGTGACTATCGCTTTGCGACGGTGGTGTTGGGAACGGGCCCGATTGTGGACGGTGTGCTTGAGGGCGATCTTATTCTCAGGGGCACTGGTGACCCCCTTCTCGACACCGACGCCCTGGGCCTCTTGGCTGATGAGCTCCGGCAGGCGGGGATCAAGCGGATTTCAGGGAAGTTCTTGGTCTACGCCGGTGACCTGCCGGAAATATATCAGATCGATGAGAGCCAGCTGCCTTGGGTGGGTTACAATCCGTCCATCTCCGGGCTGAACCTGAACTACAACCGTGTGCATTTCGAATGGCGGCGGTCCGGGTCTGACTACACGATCTCGATGGAAGCGCGGGCGCGGATCTATCAACCCGCCGTTGGGACAAGCTCCATGGGGCTCGCGGAGGCGACATGGCCCACCTACACGCATCGCCTTGGCCCCAAGAAAGAGTTCTGGACTGTCGCGAAGCCTGCGCTCGGCGGCGGAGGCGCGCGTTGGCTTCCGGTACGCCGTCCGGAGGCCTATGCCGCAGATGTTTTCCGAACGCTGGCCCGGTCGATGGGGGTCAATCTACCCGAAGCTGAAACCGATCAGGGCCCGGTGCGAGGGGTGGTTTTGGCGAGCCATGTCTCGCCATCGGCGCGTGGCATGTGCGGTGGCATGCTCAAATACTCGACCAATCTGACAGCGGAAGTGTTGGGCCTCAGGGCCTCACAGGCCCGGGGCACGACACCTGCCAGCCTCTCGGCATCGGCCAGGCAGATGAATGCATGGGCCGCGCAAAAGTTTGGGTCGCCCATGGGTTTGGTCGACCATTCTGGGTTGGGCGACGGCTCGCGGGTGAGCGTTGGTTCGCTGGCCAAAATGCTAGGTGCCACCAACGAGCTAAGCCCGATGCTCAAAGAGATCGTTGTCAAAAACGAGCGCGGCGAGCCCGTAGAGGATGCGCCCTACGGCATTCGCGCCAAGACCGGGACGCTGAACTTCGTCAACGCGCTGGCAGGCTATGTCATGGTGCCAGATCGAGAACCGCTGAATTTCGCGATCATCTCGTCCGACCTGCCGCGTCGGGCGTCGCTGACGGAAACGGAGAAAGAGCGACCCACCGGTGCCAAAGGTTACGCAAGGCGTGCCCGTGCTCTGCAACAGGCACTGATCGCACGCTGGGTCGCAGTGGCCTACGACGAAGCCTAGTCGGCGGCCGAGATTGTCATGAAACGCGCCCGCGCGCCGCGTTCGATCGCAGCCGTGTGGAGGCGGTCCATGTCGAGCTCGTCCCGGATCTCTTGCAAGAAGCCGAGCTCGGCCTGACCAAGCGTGCCGTCAGCGGCGGCGACGTCGCAGGCCATAGCGTAGGCCGTTTCGTTCAGCTCGGGCGGCAGGTTGTCCCGGATCAGACCAAAGAAGGCATCAAGCCCGTCTTCCACACTCAGAAGGTCGAAAACCGTCTGGGCGATTTGATTCATCCGGTCGGTGTCATAAGTGCCAAAGATCGGCAGGTGATTGACGATGGACTGGATCGTGACCAGTTCGGACGTGCGAACTTCCTCATCTGAGGCGGAAACCGCGATCATCGTGGCCACCAGGCAGTCTTGAGGGGTCATAGGGTGGAGTTCGTCTGACATCGCCAAAGGGCCTTTCAGGGATTGAGCTTGGGCGGATTTTATGGCCCATGGGCCGTCACGGCAAGGATGCTCAAAGGGAAGTCAGATGACGAGTTTCAGAGAAGCGGCAATGGCGTCGAAAGCGTGGCCATTCGAGGAGGCCCGTCGAATCCTGAAGCGCTACGAGAAAGCGCCGCCCGAGAAGGGCTATGTTCTCTTTGAAACGGGCTATGGGCCCAGTGGTTTGCCGCATATCGGGACGTTTGGTGAGGTCGCGCGCACGACGATGATCCGCCGCGCGTTCGAGGTAATTTCGGACATCCCGACGAAGCTGATCTGCTTCTCCGACGACCTCGACGGGATGCGCAAGGTTCCCGGCAACGTGCCGAACTCTGAGTCGCTCGAGGCCTCGCTGCAGTTGCCACTGACGAAAGTGCCTGACCCGTTCGGCACGCATGAGAGCTTTGGCCACCATAACAACGCCATGCTGCGCCGGTTCCTCGATACCTTCGGGTTCGACTATGAGTTCTACTCGGCCACCGAATTCTACGCGTCCGGCCGTTTCGATGAAATTCTGCTGCGCGCGTGTGAGCGTTACGACGACATCATGAAGGTGATGCTGAAGTCGCTCCGTGAAGAGCGCCAGCAAACCTATTCGATCTTCCTGCCGATGCACCCGGAAACGGGCCGCGTGCTCTACGTGCCGATGAAACACGTGGACGCCAAGGAAGGCACCATCACCTTTGACGATGAGGACGGCCGCGAGTGGACGATCCCCGTCACCGGCGGCAACGTGAAGTTCCAATGGAAGCCTGACTTTGGCGCGCGCTGGGCGGCTCTCGACGTGGATTTCGAGATGTACGGCAAGGATCACTCCACTAACACGCCGATCTACGACCGAATTTGCGAGATCCTCGGCGGCAAAAAGCCTGAGCACTTCACCTACGAGCTATTCCTCGACGACCAGGGGCAGAAGATCTCGAAGACCTCCGGCAATGGCATTTCGATCGACGAGTGGCTCAGCTACGCGGCGGACACGTCGCTGTCCTACTTCATGTATCAGAAGCCCAAGACGGCGAAGCGGCTCTTCTTCGATGTGATCCCGCGGGCGGTGGACGAATACCACCAGCAGCTGCGCGCCTATGGCGCTCAGACGCCGGAGCAGAAAGCGAATAACCCCGTCTTCCACATCCACGGCCACAACGTGCCGGCCTCCACGATGGTGGTGCCTTTCGGCATGCTCCTCAACGTGGCCAGCGTGTCGAATGCTGAAGATGCCGAGACGATGTGGGGCTTCATTCGCCAGTACGCGCCGGATGCCTCGCCTGAGACCAACCCCGACCTCGATCAGGCGGCTGGTTTTGCCGTGCGGTATTTCCATGACTTCGTGAAGCCGACGCAGGTAAACCGCGCGCCTACCGAGGCGGAAGTTGAGGCGCTCGGCGTGCTCACAAAGGCGTTCCAGGACCCCGATCTCGCCATCGATCTCATCCGCCAGAAGCAGGAGATCAAGGGCCAGGAAGACCCGCTGCCTGAGGCGGACTTCAGCGACGGTGAGTTCCTGCAGTCTGTCGCCGTGTCCGTGGGCACGGTGCAGGGCTACGGCAATCTGCGCGAATGGTTCAAAGTGCTCTACGAGGTGCTTTTGGGCACGTCGCAGGGGCCGCGGATAGGCTCCTTCGCCAAGCTATACGGCATCGAGAATACCATCGTGCTTTTCACCAGCTCGCCTGCAGCGCCCTTTTCGATCAGCGCGATGGTGAAAAGTACCTGACGCGTTGACCTAACCCGGGCGCGACTTAGGCTCCTTAGCGAAGAGGAGTTCAGTCATGGCACGCATATTCGGAATTTTCTTACTCGTTCTGGGGCTTTCAGGGCCTGCATCGGCCGAGCCTGCGGGCATTCAGGCCACGATCAGCGGTCAGATGGAGGCCTTCCGGGCCGATGATTTCGATCGCGCGTTCAGCTTTGCGGCCCCCAACATCAAGGGCATGTTCGGTGACGCCGAGCGCTTTGGGATGATGGTTCGAAACGGCTATCCGATGGTCTGGAAGAACCAGAATGTCCGCTATCTGGAGCTCCGTGAGCTCGGTGGACGGATGTGGCAGATGGTGCAGATCGAGGCTCAGGACGGTTCGTTTCACTACCTTGACTATCTGATGATCGAAACGGCGGACGGCTGGCAGATCGGCGCTGTTCAGTTCCTGCCCGACCCCGGCGTGGGCGCCTAATCCATCACTTGAGGCGGGCTCGAACCTTTTCGCTTTGAAGTTCCTTCAGGCACTTTCGGCCCACTTTCGCGACGTGTTTATCTGACGAATGCGAGAGCATTGTCGAGAATTCAGCGGCGCTTTCGTTGAGCGCCGCGTTTCGCTTGCCGATTGCGCGCAGAGCCATGTCGACGGCTTTTGAAACGAGCGGGCGGGGGTCTTTCGCGGCTTCCGCGATCAGGGGGAAGGTGGCGGTGAAGGTGGCGTCACTGGCAGACTTGTCATGGCGCGTCATCGACCAGATCAGAGCGAAAGCCGTTCGTTTGACGAACTCTTCTTCGCGGGCCGCGTAGACAGGCACCTTCTCCCAACGCGGGGGCGCTTTAGCAAAGAGGGTGAAGCAGCAGGTGTCGCAGATGGCCCAATTGTCGAAGTCTTCCGTCCAGCGGTCCATGAGCGCGCCGTCGACCTGGTCCGGATCGGCGATGTGAGCAGCCACGATCCGCGCCTCGTAGATTCCAGATGGCCACAGCTCCAAAGCCACGTCGTGGTTCCGGCCCCACTTCTTGGCCTGAGCCTTCATTGGCCCCATGGGCACGCCCAGCATGTTCCGATCGGGGATGTTGAAGCGGGCGAGAGAGGCGCGATGCGCCCCAGACCCTTGGGCCTTGAGCCAGTCGAGAACCTCGTCTCGCGTCACTTGGCTTGCATCTTGGACACCATGGCGAGCACCCAGCGGCGGGGCAGGAGCGGCGTCACCCAATTCAGCATGAAGTCCAGCATCTTCTCATTGATCACAACCAGTTGCCCGCGCCGCATGGCGTCATAGCCGATTTTGGCGACCGAACGCGGCGTGGCGCCTTTCCGCGCCACGAGGTCGGTCCCATGGAGATCGGCGGCATCTGCGAACTCAGTCTCCACATACCCAGGCGCCAGTACGGTGCAGGTCACGCCTTTGGAGCGAAGCTCCTCGTCAACAGCTTGCGAGAAGCTGTTCACAAAGGCCTTCGTTGCGAAATAGGTGGCTTGCTTCGGGCCGGGCATGAACCCCGCCGTTGAGCCAACCTGCAGGATCTTCCCGTGACCGCGCTCGGCCATTTTGCCACCGAAATGGTGGGTCAGAGCGACAAGGGTTTGCACGTTAAGCTCGATCATCGCGCGGTCTTGATCGGCATCGCGCTCAATGATTGTGCCGTGGCCGCCAAAGCCTGCGTTGTTGATCAGAATGTCCACGTCGACGCCAAGTGCGTCGACATCTTTGATCAGTTTTGCTGCGCCTTCCTGTGAGCCAAGATCCGCCGCCAGCACGTGAACAGTGACCTCATGCTCGGCCTCGATCTCGGCTTTCAGCGCCTCAAGCGTCTCTTTTCGTCGTGCTGCGATGATCAGGTCCCCACCCTTTTCAGCGTGGTAGCGGGCAAATTCCGTTCCAATCCCGGCAGATGCGCCGGTGATGAGGGCTGTGTTGGGCATGGGAGGGTCCTTTCGAGCAGATGAGAACCCCCTCAATTTAGGGTCACCGTCACGGTGCTCCAAGACCGCGTTAACGCCGGAGGCCTAATTCTCGCGCCCTGTCGCGAACTCGCTGTTCGCACCATCACATCACGAGAGCCCGGCGCCCCTGATGCCGGGGGCCCTGTGGCACCCAATGAAAGGGGCACCAATGAACAAGGCGATTACCGACGGCGTGGTCTTCCAGCCGCCTTCATTTGCAGACGGCCTCGATGTCTGGTCGAGCGAAGACGGCACTCCGGGCACGAATACCTATGACACTGCAATCAACGCCGTGTTCGTCCCAGCAGATCAGGATTTCGGCGCAGCGCTCGAGATCCAGAAGGTCGATACGACGACGCGTGTCCGCTACATGGGCGAGACCCCTATCCTGCCGGGGTGCTACCTTCAGGTGACAGTGCGGGTGAAGTGCCTCTCGGGTATCTTCCCGAACGTGCGCGTGGCGGCCTGGGCCGGCGCGGCAGGGGGCGCGAACGTGCCGGGTGTGATCCAGACGGGTGCAACCAAGACCCTCGACACCTACGGCGAGGTGGTTGAGGTCACCGCCATCGTGGGCACTGGCGCACGTGGCGGCGTTGACATGGTGTGGGGCACCGAAGCTCTCTACGGCCATTTCGGGCTCGATCTCACGGGTCCCAATGGCGGCGTCATCCGCATCGATGACATTCAGATCGATGATGTCAGCAGCGCCTTCCTTGGCGATCGCGTGGGCTCGGTCGATGTGCTCGACTACGGCGCAATCCCGGACGGCACCACCGACAGCTCGGCAGCTTTCGAGGCCGCTGACAGTGCTGCGCAAGGTCGTGAAGTCTATGTGCCCGAGGGCTCCTACTTCCTGGCTTCCGACGTCACGATCAACAACCGGGCACGCTTTGTAGGCTCGGTCACGATGCCTGACGACAAGCAACTGCTCCTCACCAAGAACTACGGCCTCCCAGCCTATGAGGACGCCTTCGGCGACGAGGTTATCGGTTTCAAGAAGGCCTTCCAGGTGCTTATGGGCTTCTCGGACCATGAAAGCCTCGACATGGGCGGGCGTCGCATCCGCTTGACCGAGCCCCTCGACATGCAGGCTGCTGTCGTCAATCGCACGACCTTTGCCACCCGCCGCGTCGTTCGCAATGGCCAGATCCAGTGTGATCCGTCCGCCGACTGGGACGACACAACGGTTACCTCACCCGGCACCTATGTAACGAGCAATCCGCTTCAGCTGACTGACGTGACCAACGCCGCCTCTGTTGAGGTTGGGTCCCTCGTGGAAGGGGCTGGCGTGGGCCGCGAAGTATATGTGGCGGCCGTGAACAAGGTAGGGCGCATCGTGACGCTCACCCAGCCGCTTTACGGCGCCGCTGGCACGCAGAGCTACACGTTCCGCCGGTTCAAGTATGCGCTCGATTTCAGCGGATGGGATCAGCTGTCGCAGTTCGTGCTCGATAGCGTTGAGATCCAGTGCTCCAACCTCGCCTCGGGCATCCTGCTGCCAAAAGATGGCACCATCTTCCATGTGAAGGACTGCTTCATCACACGTCCCAAGGACCGCGGGATCACCTCCGCCGGGACGGGGTGTCAGGGCATGATGATCGACCGCTGCAACTGGTTTGCGGGCGATGCGGACCTCGACGTCGAAAGCCGCACCACCATCGGCTTCAACACAAATGCCAACGATGTCAAAATCCGCGACAACCGCATCGTGCGCTTCAAGCACTTCGGGATCATCGGGGGCGGTGGCAGCTCGATCAGCGGGAACCACTACTTCCTCGGTGACGGCACAACCGACGGTGTCCGGAAGGGCGGGATCATCTTTGCCTCTACCAATGTGAAGGCCTACGTGACCGGCAACTACATCGATAACAACTTCATCGAGTGGACGAACGAATACGAGGCTGATCCGGACTTCGCCGACCAGCTGACGTTCGGCGGCCTGACCATCACGGGCAACACCTTCACCGTGAACGACGTGGCCCCTTGGTTCCGCTTTATCGTGGTGAAGCCCTATGGCTCCGGTTTTTCGATCAACGGCCTCGCCGTCGTTGGCAACGTCTTCAAGAGCCTCAACGGCTCCATTGACCGGGTCGAGGACGTCGATACCTCTTTCGCGGACCTCAACTACAACACCACCCGCAACATCACCTTCGAGGCCAACACCTTCGACGGTGTAACCGACGACACTTTCAACCCGATCCGTCAGACCCATGATGAGCTTTCGCCTCAGCAAGATTGGTTCGTCGAGTTTGCGCCGCGCTTGCCGTTCGGTGGCCGTCTTCGCCATGTGGAGGCCGTGGTGCCGGTGGGCCCGATCCGCGACGGCGCCGACGCCATTCAATACGACACGCCCTATGTGTCGCTTGGGCAGGGCGTGGGTGGTTCGCAGGCGCGGCTGTCTTGGCCCACCCCCGTCAAAGGCACGGTCGCTATTATGGCGCGGATGGACCGGCCCGACTGAGGCGTTCCAGTCTCCACAGGAACCTCGTCGTGGCGCTCTGACGTCATGAAGCACCGTCCGGTCCAAGACCGGGCGGTGCTTTTATTTTGGAAGGTCGTCCTTGGAAATCTTGAACGCCTTGCCGAAGCCGCCATTCAACAGGCCCTTTTGGACGTCGAAGCGCACCAGGCGGAAATCGGTGAAATCGAAGTAGAGCTTAGTCTTAGGCCGGGCTGCGATGTAGCGCTTGCGCCAAGCGGCTTTGTCCGCGATCTCTGCTTGGGCTTCCAGGCTGAGGCGCGGATGGGTGAGTGGATCGCCCTTTGGCTCAGGGGTGCCGAGCATCACGCCACAAGCAGGATTGGCGTCCAGCGCCGCGGTGTGGAGCGACAGCGTCGAGATCAGTGTGAAAGCCTGCCCTTCGAGCCAGGCAAACCCGATGCGGGTGACCGACGGCGCCCCACTTTCGGGATCAATCACGGCGAGCGCCGCATGATCCTCTTGCAGTAGGGTGGCCAGCACGTCGCGTGCGTCATCGTCCAACGGCCGGAAAGGGTCCTTCTTTTCCATGGTGGTAGCCTACGCGCCGACGGGGGGCTGGCAAGTGGCATAGTCCTGCGTTGGCCCCGCGGCACCCTCGAGCGAGAATGTCTCAGTAACGTCGCCAAGCCGCGCTTGCGCCGTCCCGCCTGCGATCAATCCAGCGATCACGTTTCCAAATCCCCGGTCGGCCACAGAGACGGCGCGCCCGCCTTCGGTCAGGGCATGCAAAGGGGTGGAGATCGTTGGCCCGTTCGCGAAAGCGATGCTGAAAACAGGCGCATCTGGCCACGGCACATCCCGGCGCAAAGTGATGGAATAAAGCGGCTGCGTGGGGTCGTGGGTGAGCTCCACTTCCAGGCCCGGTTCGGCATGAGTGATGACGCAAGGCAGCCCGGGCGTAAATTCCCAAGCCGCTGCGGGCCCGGCGAGGAGGAGAAGAGGTAACCATCGCATGGGCGATCAGATAGAGCGCCCTAAGTCGCTGCCCATGTTAGAGATCGAAGACGTTCAGTCCTATCCACGCCCGCCGCTTCTGGAGCCTGCGCCGTACTCCATCCGGGTGGAAGTCGCGGGGCAACTCATTATCGACACGCGCGACGCGTGGCGCGTCTGCGAGACCCATCATCCGCCGAGTTACTACTTCCCACCCGAGGCGCTGAAGTGCGAGCTCTTACCCGCCAAGGGAAGCTCCATGTGCGAATTGAAATGGCAGGCGGCTTACTGGAGCCTTAAGGTGGGGGACGAGATCCTCCCGCGTGTGGCATGGTCGTACCCGCGTCCGACGCGACGGTTCGAGCCCATTCGTGACTACGTCGCGATCTATCCCACGGCGCTCGATCGCGCTTTTATTGATGGGCTCGCCGTCTCTGCCCAGCCAGGCGACTTCTACGGCGGCTGGGTAACCGAAAACCTCACAGGCATCGTGAAAGGTGGCCCAGGCACGCTGCACTGGTAACCGGGCATTAACTGGAATCTGGTCAGGTTTTGGCATGCATCCCGCCG
>JBCBFV010000052.1:0-11348 GCA_038527425.1 Pseudomonadota bacterium | reverse complement strand
TTCGGGCGCTGATGGCGTCGAAGCGTGAAGTGATCAGCATGTGGGCCCTCACAGGCGAGGCCGACTATCTTTTGCGGATCTACACAGCCGATCTGGCGCGGCTGAACATGCTCATTCAGGAAGTGATCTTGCCCCACAAAGCTGTGGGCCGTGTACAGAGCCAAATCGTCATGGATCAGCCCAAAGCCGACGCGGGGCTACCTCTATAAGGGGAAGGAGCGCGCCTGACGCACGCACCAAGGAAGACATTACCCGTCTGAAACGCCCGCTTCCGCGAAGGTGGCCATGCCGGAGTGACAGGCCAAAGCACCCTTCATCACGCCAATGGCGAGCGCCGCACCCGACCCTTCGCCCAAACGCAGGCCAAAGCTCAGAAGCGGCTCTTTCCCAAGCTGCTCAAGCAGACGGCCGTGCCCGCCCTCCTCGCTCAGATGCCCTGCAACCACGTGGTCGAGCGCTTTCGGCTCCGTTGCGGCCAGAGGCGCGGCCGCCGCGGTGCAGATAAAGCCGTCGAGGATCACAGGGATCGACTGCGTGCGGGCTGCAGCGATGGCGCCTGCCATGCCTGCAAGCTCCCGACCGCCAAGGCGTGCGAGCACTTCAAGCGGTGAACACGGCGTGTGGCGGGCGACACCGGCCTCTACAACCGCCTGCTTGCGCGCGAGACCCTCGTCGTCGACGCCGGTGCCCCGGCCAACCCAGTCCCCGCCATAAAGCGCTGTTGCGATCGCGGCGGCAGAGGTCGTGTTGCCGATCCCCATTTCCCCCACCACGAGGAAGTCTGCGCTCGGGTCCACCGCGTCCCAACCCGCGGCAAGCGCGGCCACGCAGGCCGCTTCGTCCATGGCAGGCGCTCCGGTGAAATCGGCAGTAGGCGTATCCAGATCGAGCGGAACCACCTTCATCGCGGCCCCAAAGGTCTTGGCCAGCTGGTTGATGGCTGCGCCGCCGTGCTCGAAATTGGCGACCATCTGGTGTGTGACCTCTGGCGGGAAGGCAGAGACACCCTTGGCCGCCACGCCGTGGTTGCCTGCGAAGATGATGATCTGGGGCGCATCGCAATGGGGCTTGTCCGTCCCCTGCCAGCTCGCCGCCCAGATCGCGAGGTCTTCCAGACGTCCCAAGGCCCCCGGCGGCTTGGTCAATTGACCGTTGCGCTCTTCAGCGGCGGCGCGGGCAGCGGTGTCCGGGCCGGGCCCTTCGGCGAGAAGGGCGGCGAACTCGTTAAGCGTTTTGAAGGGGGCCATGTCTGTCCTGCTGTTGATCGCGTCTTTTGGCTTGTTTATCCGCTGGTAGAGCGAGAACAAGCCGGAGACGGACATGGCATCGTCCCAAAACGTCATAGATGTGCGCGACATCCCCTCAGCAGTCGGATTTCTAAGCCGCCTGCCCGTCCGCGTGGATGGGGATTGGGCCATGGCGCGTGGCGCACGCAACACCTGGGCCTACCCGGTGGCGGGCGCCGTTCTCGGCGTCATCTTATGTGCTGTCGCTTGGGTTTTCTCAGGGCTTGGTGCTGCATTCGCCGCGGCCTTCGCCTTGGCGAGCCTCGTTATCGTGACGGGCGGGCTCCACGAGGACGGCCTCGCCGATACAGCTGACGGCCTCTGGGGCGGTTGGACGCCGGCCCGACGTCTGGAGATCATGAAAGACAGCCGCATTGGCGCCTATGGCGTCATGGCGCTGGCGTTGACGCTCTTGCTGCGATGGCTCGGCCTCGGCGCTGCGATCTCGGCGGAGAACTGGTGGGCCCTCATTGCTGTGCCTGCCGCGTCGCGCGCGGCCATGGTGCCGTTGATGGCACTTCCCCATGCACGCCCTGGCGGGGTCAGCGCGACAGTCGGTCGTCCACCGGCTTCGGCGATCCTCATTGCCGTTCTTCTCGGCGCGGTTGCGATGATTGGGCTCGGCGGCGCGGGGGTCTTGGCTCTGGTGGTGATCTGCCTTCTGGCAGCGGCGATCGCTCTCGTCGCTCAAGCCAAAATTCGCGGGCAGACCGGTGACATCCTCGGCGCCACGCAGCAGGTGACCGAGATCGGCGCCTGGGCCACCCTCGCCGCCATGGCCGCATAGAAAAAGGGCGTCCCCTTGGACGCCCTTTTCCTAAATTTTCTAGAAGGTTACGCCGCGCGGCTCATCAGGACTTCGGCGACTTCTTCGCCAGCGACAGCCTCTTCAGCACCGTTCACGGCGGCGATCTCACGAGTGAGACGCTCGAGCGCGGCTTCGTAAAGCTGACGCTCAGAGTAGCTTTGCTCGCGCTGATCATCGGAGCGGTGAAGATCGCGGACGACCTCCGCGATGGCGATCAGATCACCAGAGTTGATCTTCTGTTCGTATTCCTGCGCCCGGCGGGACCACATGGCGCGTTTCACCTTGGCCTTGCCGCGGAGCGTTTTCATCGCCTGACTGACAACATCGGGGCCAGCGAGAGGCCGCATGCCCACTTCAGTCGCCTTGTTCGTGGGTACGCGGAGCGTCATCTTGTCCTTTTCAAAGGAGATAACAAACAGCTCCAGCTGAAAGCCTGCAACTTCCTGCTCTTCGATCGAGACGATCTTGCCAACGCCGTGAGCCGGATAGACCACGAAATCGTTCGCGCTGAACTCGCTCTTTTTCTTACTCATTTTAGTCCTTTCCCAAGGCGGGCGCGGGGCCCGTCGCTGACCGAGAGGCGACAAAAACCATGTCCCCAGCGCTTACGGCCGGTGGTGCATGGGCTGTCTCAGGGTCAAAAAAACCATCCCGCGCAGCAGCAAGGGATGGAATAGCTAGAGTTTCGTTGCCCAATTACATAGCACACGAATCACCAAAAATGAAGGGTGTGCTCCAAAAGCCGCCTGTTGCCAGCGGCTTGCAAGGTTCTGTTAACGCTTGGTCAGCCGCCTTCGCCGGGCGCCTCAGAGAAATATTTCTCCAGTTTGCCCTCTTCACCGTCCTTCTCCTCTGCGCCGGGCAGCGGATCTTTCTTCGAGACGATGTTGGGCCATTGCTCGGAGTACTTGCGGTTGAACTCCACCCATTTGTCCATGTCCGGCTCGGTATCCGGCAGGATCGCTTCGGCGGGGCATTCAGGTTCGCATACGCCGCAATCGATGCATTCGTCGGGATGGATCACGAGCGTGTTTTCCCCCTCGTAGAAGCAATCCACGGGGCAGACCTCAACGCAGTCTGTGTATTTGCAGCCGATGCAATTGTCAGTGACGACGTATGTCAATTTGATGCTCCTCGAGACGCTCGAAATTAACTGCCTAAAGGTCTCGCTTCAAGGCGTCGAGAGCCCTTCTGTCACGTTTCGTAGGACGTCCGGTCCGGTCATGTCCGGGGGCGAGCTCTTTTTTGGGTTTGGGCTGGGGCGGCGCGAGGTCCTCATAGAGCGCTTGCGCCTCGGGCGCAGGCCCGCGCCGAGTGCCCAGCGCGAGGATTTTGATGACGCGCACATCCTGCTCTTTCGGGAAGGTCAGCACGTCGCCCGGCGCCACACTGCGCGAGGGTTTGGAGATCGGCGTGCTGTTCACGCGCAACTTGCCTTCGGTCACGACCTTGGCTGCCAGCGCGCGCGATTTGAAGAACCGCGCCTGCCAGAGCCACTTGTCCACCCGGAGGCTGGTGAGCTCCGTCAATCTTTCTTGAGCCCCATGAGCGCTGCGGCGAAGGGGTTGTCCGGATCGATCTTGTCCTTGCGCTGCGGCTTGGCCTCGTAGGTCTTGGGACCGCGATTTTGCGGCTTGCCCTTCCCTTGCGGCTTGCCACGGGGCTTGCCCTTGCCGGGCTTGCGATCACCTTGCGGGCGCTGACCACCACGGCGCGCGTTCCCGCCACCCCAAGTGAAGGTGTAAAACACCTCATTCTCGGGCTCAGCTGGTGCTTCAGCAACTGCTTCTGCAGGCGTTTCTTCAGTCTTTTCAGCGGCTTCCGTGTCCGCAGCCTCGGGCGCAGCCTCTACAGCGGGCGCCTCAGCGGCAGGTTTCGCGGCCTTCGGACGCTCCCCACGTTCGGCTTTGTAGCCGAGGCCCTGCAGCAGATCAGCAAACTGGTCGAGCGTCATGCCCGTGATCGACAGCATGTCGGCCGTCGCCTCGAAACCTGCGCGTGTGTCTTGGTTGCGGATCATATCCGCGAGGCGTTCCAGCATGTCGATGCGGATCGCGCGGGCGCCCGCAGCACGGTAGCCAGCGGCGGTATGGAACCACGGCTCGGCCCCCTCATCCGTGGGAATGGATACGAGGCCCGGAGGCGGGCTCTCAGGGAACGCATCAATGCCTTTGGCGAGCGACAGCAGCACGAGGCGCAGGCGCGTGGGCGCTGGCTTCAAGAGAAGCGGCAGGAAGATCGTGAACTGACCAAAGCGCACGCCGTGCTTGCGCAGCAGGCCGCGCGCATCCTGATCGAGCGCTTTGACGTCGTCTGCCACCTCGGTGCGCGGCAGAACGCCCATGGCTTCCACAAGCTGGAAGGCGAAACCGCGTGCGAGACCCGACAGGCCCTCATCGCGTTGCATGGCCATCAAAGGCTCGAAGAGCGAGGCAATCTTGCGATCGATGAAGTGCTGCAAACGGCGCGCGACTTTCTCGGCCACCTCGGTGCCAGCCTCGTCATCGACGAAGGCCTTCACTTGGGGCTTCAGAGCGTCAGACCCCGGGATCAGCTTGCCCACCGCCTGATCGCCCCACATGAGGCCACCCTGCTCGGTGAAATCAATCTCGGTATCGGGCGCGTTATAGAAGCGGTCCGACAGAAGGTGGAACTTTGGTGCGAGCGCCTGCAGCGCCGCAGAGCGCAGCGTCTTCGCCTCGCCGGCGGTCGCGCTCTCGTCTTGGCGGAACCGAAAGCCTTCGAGTTTGCCCACGAACTGACCCTCTACGGTCACTTCGCCTTGATCATTCACCTCGGCCAAAAGCCTCTCCTTCTGTTTCAATCGGCGCATGAGAACACTCGTGCGCCGATCGACAAATCTTGCTGTCAGTGCGGTGTGAAGCGCGTCTGACAATCGGTCTTCTACGGCACGTGTTTCGTCGCGCCAATGGCTTTCGTCCTCAACCCAGCCAGACCGCTGCGCCACATAAGTCCATGTGCGGATATATGCCAAGCGTTTGGACAGCGTGTCGATGTCACCTTGGGTGCGGTCGATGCGGGCAACTTGGCGGCGGAACCAGTCGTTGGGCACCTCGCCTGCTTCGTGCAGATACTTGAAGATCTGCGCCAAAAGGCCCGCGTGTTCTGTGGGGGAGATACCGCGGAAATCGGGCACTCGGCATACATCCCAAAGGAGCCGCACACTCGCCCCGTCTGAGGCCCGCGCACGCACCTCCGCTTCGCTGGTCAGCGCCTTGAGCGCCGCGAGGTCATCAGACTCCCGCACCCGCGTCAGCCAAGGGTCGTCCGTAGGGGCCTCAAGGCTTTGGATCAGCCGCTCAGGCGAGCCGAATTCGAGCTTGGAGTTCCGCCATTGCAGCTTGCGCACGCCGGAGAAACGGTGCTCCTCAATGGCCTCCACCATCTCTGGCGGCAGTGGGGAGGCCTCCCCCGTTACCCCAAAGGTTCCAGCCGTTCGGTAACGCCCTGCCCGGCCCGCGATCTGCGCGAGCTCATTGGCGTGGAGCGGGCGCATCCGGACGCCATCAAACTTGTGGGTGCCTGAGAAGGCCACATGGGTCACATCGAGGTTCAGGCCCATGCCGATGGCGTCTGTCGCCACCATGAAATCGACATCGCCGTCCTGATAGAGCTCCACCTGCTTGTTGCGCGTCCGCGGGCTAAGCGCACCCATGACAACAGCCGCCCCGCCCCGCTGGCGTTTCAGTAGCTCGGCGATGGCATAGACGTTCTCGACGCTGAAGCTCACGATCGCGGAGCGTGGCTTCATGCGCGAGAGCTTTTTCTCGCCTGTGTAGGTGAGCTCGGAGAATCGTTCCCGCGCCAGGAATTGCGCTTTGGGCACCATGGCCGCGATGGCCGAGCGCATGGTGTCGGCGCCCATGAAGAGCGTCTCATGCGTGCCGCGCGCGTGCAGCAGGCGGTCCGTGAAGACGTGGCCACGTTCAGGGTCGGCACACATCTGGATTTCATCGATGGCCACGAAATCGCAGCCCAGCCCCACGGGCATGGCCTCGACGGTGCAGACCCAGAACTTCACGCGATCCGGCACGATGCGTTCTTCGCCCGTGATCAGGGCCACGACGGACGGGCCCCTGATCGCCACGATCCGGTCGTAGACCTCACGCGCCAGCAGGCGCAGCGGCAAGCCGATGACGCCCGAGGAATAGCTCAGCATCCTCTCGATCGCGTAGTGCGTTTTACCTGTGTTGGTAGGTCCAAGGACCGCCGTCACACGTCCCGTGTCGGCCATACTGTGATCCCCGTGAGGGCGGGCCTAGATGGCGCGGCCCGCCGTCTTCTTTTCAAGTCGCTCGATGGCGGTCGATAAATTTTCGCGGTGAGGATGTATAGCCCTGACTTCGTAGTAGACCTCGAGTGCTTCTTCCTCGAGGCCAAGCTCCTCGAAGATCGTGGCCAACCCCGACATCGCCCCGAAGTGACGCGGCTCAAGCGCCAGCGCACTTCGCAGATCCTCGAGCGCGGGACCGTACTTGCCGACGTTGTAGTACGCCGTCGCGCGGGCATGGAAGCCTTGCGCGAAGCCCGGTGCATGGTCGGTCAGAGCGGTCAGATGCTCGATCGCCTTCTCCCAATCGTCGGATTCCATGGCGTCCTCGCCACGTTTCAGCAGCAGATCCATGGCCGGAGAGCCGGATTTAGACCACTCCCGCCAGATCTTCTCCTCGATGGGCTGGTAGTCAGCCGCATCCACCGACTGAAGCCGGTCAAAAAGGGCCTGCAAGTCGTCGGCGAAGGCCGGCAAAGGTATAGAAATACCGACTGTCAGCAGAAATGCCGCAACGGCACGACGTATGGAAGATGTGAAGCGTCTCATTATGTGTTGATTGTAGCTGCCGGTCAGGCAAAAACCAGCCTGCATCAAGCACAGGAGAGTGACATGAGCATCATCGATAGCGCCGTGGCGGCATTGTCTGAAAAAGTTGGCGGCGGTTTCGACGGCTCCGCGAAGTTCGAGATCGAAGGCGAAGGCGCCATCATCGTCGACAGCGACGGCGTTCGTGCCGAAGACGGCCCAGCAGACGTGACGCTGAAAGCCGACTCTGAGACGTTTCAGGGCATCATGTCTGGCGACGTGAACCCGACGACCGCGTTCATGACCGGCCGCCTCAGCGTGGACGGCGACATGGGCATGGCCATGAAGCTCGCCGGCGTTCTGGGCTAAGGGCGATGGAGGCGGCACCGCTCTATAACGATGTCGCCGAAGGGCCGGACGGCGGCGTAGCCTATTGGCTGCGCTGCGAGGACGGCCTGCGTATCCGCATGGCCCTTTGGGAAGCCAAAGAGGCCAGCGGGACCGTGTTTATGTTCCCTGGACGCACGGAATACGTTGAAAAATATGGCCGCGCGGCCCGCGACTTCGCAAAGCGCGGCCTGACGACGGTTGCCGTAGACTGGCGCGGTCAAGGGCTTGCAGATCGCATGCTCGACAATCGCCACATCGGCCACGTCATGCGCTTTCGCGATTACCAAATGGATGTGGCGGCCGTTGTGGACGCCGTGCGTCAGCTCAAGCTGCCGAAGCCTTGGTATCTTGCAGCGCATTCCATGGGCGGCTGCATCGGCCTGCGCGCCCTGATCGAAGGCCTCGAAGTGGACGCTTGCGCCTTCTCGGCACCCATGTGGGGCGTCCAGCTTTCGCCGTTCGAGCGGCCCATGGCCTGGACGCTGTCCTCGCTCCTGCCGGTCTTCGGGCTGGGCGGGCTCCGGTCACCGCGCACGCAGAACGGTATCTACGTTCTCGACCAACCGTTCGAAGACAACACGCTCACCAACGATCTTGAGATGTGGGAGTACATGGGGCGCCAAGCAAAGGCGCATCCGGAGCTCAATCTGGGATCACCGTCGATCAAATGGTTGCGAGAAGCGCTGCGTGAAATGGCGTTTCTGTCGACCCAGCCATCGCCGCAGATCCCTTGCGTGGCCTTCCTGGGCACCAATGAGCGCATCGTGGAGTTGGGTCGTATCCGGCAACGTATGGCCAAATGGCCCGGCGGGCGCCTTATCGAGTTCCCGGACGCCGAGCACGAAGTGATCATGGAAGAACCTGCCATCCGCGCCCGTGTGTTCGACGAAAGCACGGCGGTCTTTGCAGGCGCGGCCTAAACCGCGCCCTCCCCCGCTTACTTCTTCAGGTTATGGACACCCATCGCTTCGGCGGCGGCCCCTGCGCGCATCCAGCTGTGCTCGGAGGCGATGAAGAACATCGTAAGCCCGTGGTGCGTCAGGCTCTCTGCCTGCGTGGCGTTGCCCACGAACGTCATGAACGCTTTGCCATGGGCCTTGGTGGCCGCACCACAGGTGGCAAACGCTTGCTGTAGCTCGTCCGAACTTTGGTCGCGCTTGCCATATCCCACCGAAAGATCCGCTGGCCCAAGGAAGAGCCCGTCGATCCCATCGGTGGCCGCAATAGCGTCAGCGGCATCCACGCCCGCAGGCTCTTCAATCTGGGCGATGAGGATGGTGTCGGAGCTTTGGTCGAGCACGTCCGGCATCTTGCGCGTGGCAAAGCCCGCCCAGCGCGTGGATCCCGCATAGCCGCGCCCACCTAGACCGAAGTGACCAGCTTTCGCCAACGCCTGAGCCTTCTCGACGCTGTCCACGTGGGGCGCAACGATACCAGCGGCACCGCTGTCGAGCGCCTGAAGGATCTCGGGCGCGGTGGCCGAACCAGGGCGCACCAGAAGCGGGAAATCGAGTGCGCGGCCCAGCGCCAGGCACATATCAAGACGCGCACGGTCGAAGGGCGAGTGCTCCGCGTCGAGGCACAAGAAATCGAGCCCGGACTGGGCCAGAACTTCGATCAACTCATAGGCCGGGGTCTTCAAAAATGTGCCTGCCAGCATTTCGCCCGCAAGCATCCGCTGTTTGAAATCTGCAATGCCCATGATGGCCTCCTTAAGTTTGACGTGACAGCATCATGCGCGAGGCTCCTTGGCAAGCCGCGTCTCGCTGCTAGGCTCTGGCACATGGTACTCAGCTTCACAAAACGCGGGATCTATTGCGCGGCGGGCGATTTCTACATCGATCCTTGGCGCCCGGTGGATCGCGCGTTGATCACCCATGGGCATGCAGATCACGCGCGATCGGGCATGAAGAGTTACCTGAGCACCGACGCCGCCGCCCCCGTCATCCGCATGCGCCTCGGCGCGGGCATCAATCTGGAAACGGTGGCTTATGGCGAGGTACGCCGCATTGGCGATGCTGAGGTGAGCTTTTTCCCGGCAGGCCATGTGCCGGGCTCTGCACAGATCCGCGTGGAGGTGGATGGCGAAGTCTGGGTGGCTTCAGGCGATTACAAGGTGGTCGATGACGGGCTCTCAGAAGCGTTCGAGCCGGTAAAATGCCACGCGTTCATCACCGAGTGTACCTTCGGGTTGCCGGTCTTCAACTGGACGCCTGAGGCCGATGTGCGCGCCTCTTTGAACAACTGGTGGCAGGCCAATGCCGCCGCGGGCAAGCCCTCCATCATCGGAGCGTACTCGCTGGGTAAAGCGCAGCGCATCCTCGCCGCGCTTGATCCCGCCATCGGCCCGATCCTGACCCATGGCGCCGTCGAAAACACCAACGTCGTGCTCCGCGAACAAGGCTACGCCCTGCCAGATACAATCCACGTGACGCCGGAGCTGAAGGCCAAGGATTACCCCGGCGCTTTGATCGTGGCCCCACCGTCTGCGCTGGGGTCCACTTGGGCGCGGCGCTTCACAGGTGCCTCGACGGCCTTCGCCTCGGGCTGGATGGCCATGCGCGGTGTGCGACGCAGGCGGGCCGTCGACCGAGGCTTTGTCATGTCCGACCATGCGGACTGGGCAGGCCTAAACACCGCCATAGCCGATACAGGCGCAGAGCGGATCTTTGTCACCCACGGATACACCAGCGTCTTCCGCCAATGGCTCGAAAGCCAAGGATATGACGCCGCCATTGTGGAGACCGAATACGAGGGCGACGATGCAGAGGACGCGGCATGACTGAAGCAACTTTCCCCTGGGCGGGCAAACCCCGCCACTGGCGCGACAGGGTGATCGCCTGGGGTGCCCGCCGTATCGCTCAGCCACGTCTTGCGTCGCCGGCGCCTTGGACGGCCCATCGCCACGGGTTCGAGAAAGCCGCAGGCCTCCGCCGCTTCAGCAAAGCGCGTGGCGTGACAGTCAAACCCATCCAGCTTGGCCCCGAAGGCGCCCTTGAGATTGCCCCGCCGAGCCTTGAACGACGGCTGGTCTGGATCCACGGCGGCGGTTTTGTCGTGGGCTCGCCTGAGACACATCTCGTGATGCTGACCCACCTCGCAAAGGTCGCCAACGCCCTCGTCATTGCGCCACGCTACCGTTTAGCGCCGGAACATCCGTTCCCCGCCGGGCCTGATGATGTCGACGCAGCCATGGCAGAGGCGATGGCATACCGGACTGAGACCGGACCACTCACCCTGGGCGGAGATTCAGCAGGCGGCTGCCTTGCCCTCGTGGCGCTGCAAAAGCTGCTGCGCGACGGCACGCCCCCGGCGGGCGTTCTCCTCTTCAGTCCGGCGACCATTACCGATCCTGCGCGCCCCGTGCCGGACGCCGACGATCTGCTCTTTCCAGAGGAGATCCTTCACCGCATCGGAGCAAGCTATTCCGCGGATGCCGACCCGAAAGACCCACGCTTTTCGCCGGTCAACGGGGACTACACCGGCGCGCCGCCTACACTCATCCAATGCGTCTCGCGCGAGTTTCTCGAGGAAGACAGCGACGCCATCGCCGCGCGGCTCAGCAGCCAGGGAGCGCAAGTGACATTGGAGAAAGTCACGCGCATGCCTCACGTCTGGCAATTCATGGCCGGAAGCTCGCCCCTGGCGGACGACGCCATCGCCCGGGCCGCTGCCTTCATGCGAGGGCTCGGATGAAGCGCTTCTCGGCTCTTTTCACAAAGATCGACCAAACGACAAAAACGCTCCCAAAGGTCGCTGCGCTGAAGGCATATTTCGAGGACGCGCCTGAGGAGGACAGGCTCTGGTGCATCGCGCTCTTCTCAGGCCGCCGCCCAAAGCGCACGCTCACGACGCCATTCTTGCGCGGCTGGGCGGCGGAGAAGGCGGGCATCCCGCTCTGGCTCTTTGAGGAGGCATATCCGGTCGTGGGTGATCTGGCGGAAACGATCGCTCTCGTCCTGCCGCCCCCATCGCAGGAAAGCGATCACAGCCTGAGCCACTGGATCGGTGTGATCAAATCCCTGCCCGCGTTGGAGGAAGCCGA
>JBCBFV010000051.1:0-11479 GCA_038527425.1 Pseudomonadota bacterium | reverse complement strand
GTAAATGGTACAGAGCTTCTCGGCCCAGAGGTCGTATTCCGGCATGAAGGTGAAACGGCGAAAAGCGCCGAGCCTGACAGGCCGCGTGACCGACCAACCCGTCTCTTCCAGACATTCGCGCATCAGCGCGGGCACCGGCTGCTCCCCCGGATCAACGCCGCCGCCTGGCAACTGGAACTCCGGCCAAGGCGCCATCTGGTGCGTGACGAGCATCTCCGATCCTTGAGCCAGGATCGCATAGGCACCAGGGCGCAGCGTGTAGCGGCGTCCTTTCTCGGGCGAGCGTCCAAATCTACGCATAGCGGGTCCTCACTTGGCAGTACGCTTGCCGTGCCTATATGGGCGCGATATGCCAAATCCAACGCCCCAAAAGGGGCCCGAGGGCGAATCCATGACACTCAGTTCCAAAATCGCGTGGGACGACACGGTCCTGCCGTTCCAACTTGACCGCTCCGACATCCGTGGCCGCGTGGCCCGGCTCGATGGAGCGCTCGACGAAATTCTGGGCCAGCACGATTACCCGGCGGTGATCGAATCCCTCGTGGCGGAGATGGCGCTTTTGACCGCGCTCATCGGACAGACGATGGATTTGCGGTGGAAGCTCTCGCTCCAAGTGCGGGGCGACGGTCCTGCACGCCTGATCGCGACTGATTACTACGCGCCTACCAAGGAGGGTGAGCTCGGCCGCATCCGTGCTTATGCCAGCTACGACGCAGAGCGCCTCAACGAAACCGGCGATCCCTTCGCGCAGATCGGCAAGGGCTACTTTGCGATCCTCATCGACCAGGGCGAGGGCACGACCCCTTATCAGGGGATCACGCCCATCGCTGGCGGGTCGCTGACGAATTGTGCGCAGACCTATTTTGCGCAGTCCGAACAGCTGCCTACGCGCTTCGCTTTGGCCTATGGCCGCAGCCAAGCGCCGGGTGAGCCAGAAAGCTGGCGCGCGGGCGGCGTGATGCTCCAGCACATGCCCAAGGCGTCGCCTTTCGCGGCGGCGGGCGAAGGCACCGGCGATGGCGGGCTTCTCGAGGCGGACGATATCCTCGACGGCGAAGAAGGTGAGAACTGGAACCGCGTGAACTTGCTGCTCGACACTGTTGAGGAGCTGGAGATGGTGGGCCCGTCTGTTCAACCGACGGAGCTGCTCATGCGCCTCTTCCATGAGGAAGCGCCGCGGGTCTACGACGCGCAGGCGGTGAAATTCGGGTGCACCTGCTCGGCAGATCGGGTGCGGCAGAGCCTGTCGATCTATTCGGCCAAGGACATCGCAACGATGACCCGGGACGATGGAACGGTCACCGCGGATTGCCAATTCTGCGGAGCTCATTACAGCTTTGACCCCAAGACGCTTGGGTTTGAGGCTGAGGAGCACCGTGAGTGACCTGATTGAAAAAGTGCGGCGCGCGCTGGAAAAGCCCGCGCCGCCCTCGTCAGATTTCGATCTGAATGCAGGCGTCGTGCTGCCGGAAGGGCGCAAGCTTCGCCCGGCGGCTGTTCTCGTGCTGCTCACGCCCGAAGGGCGCGTGATCCTCACCAAGCGAGCAGCCCAGCTTAAGCATCACCCCGGCCAGATCGCCTTTCCCGGCGGTAAACAGGATGAGGCGGATGCAAGCCTTTGGGCCTGCGCTGTGCGTGAAGCCGAAGAAGAGATCGGGCTTGATGCGGCGAATGTGGAACAGCTCGGTGCGCTCCCCCTGCACGAGACGGTGACGAGCTTTGTTGTGTCTCCGCAGGTCGCACTGCTCACCAAGCCCCAGGACTTCACTCCGAACGAGGGTGAGGTGGCCGAGGTCTTCGAAGTGCCACTGACCCATGTGCTCGACCCCGCGCGGTTCATGGTTCAAGGGCGGATGTGGCAGGGCGCGATCCGCAACTTCTATACGGTCCCTTACGGCCCCTATTACATCTGGGGCGCCACGGCCTGCATGTTGCGCGGTCTCGCCGATCGGGTGCAGCTGTGATCGAGGCTGAATGGCTCCGAAGCCCCGCGAGCCAGGCGGTGATGTCCATGCTCACCGACGCCGGTTTTGAGGCATGGTTCGTCGGCGGCTGCGTCCGCAACGCTCTTTTGGGCGAACCGGTGAGCGATCTCGACATCTCGACCAGTGCCCGGCCCGAGCAGGTGATGGAGCTCGCCGAAAGTGCCGGGCTGAAAGCCGTGCCCACAGGGATCGAACACGGCACCATCACTGTGATCAGTGATGGGCAGCCTTTCGAGGTCACAACCTTTCGCCGCGACGTCGAAACGGATGGGCGCCGCGCTGTTGTGGCCTTCGCGGATACTTTGGAGGAAGACGCCCAGCGCCGCGACTTCACGATGAACGCGCTCTACGCTGATGCAACGGGTGCGGTGACCGACCCTGTGGGTGGCTTGCCCGATCTCGAGGCCCGCCACTTCCGGTTCATTGGCGACGCGGAGGCTCGGATCCGCGAGGACTATCTCCGCATCCTGCGCTTCTTCCGTTTCTTCGCGTGGTACGGCACTGAACTGGACGCGGAAGGGCTGTCCGCCTGTGCGGCGCTTGCTGATGGGATCGAGACGCTTTCTTCTGAACGCGTGACGTCCGAGATGATGAAACTCCTGTCGGCCCCTGACCCGCTACGCGCTGTGGGCGCGATGGAGCAGACCGGCGTCTTGACCCGTGCTTTGCCGGGTGCCACGGGGCGGATGCTCGGGCCGTTCATGTTGCTCGACTTCTCGGAGACAGACGATCCGATCGCGCGCCTGGCCGCGCTGGGTGGGGATGCGGAAACGCTCAGGCTCAGCAAGGCCGAAGCGCGGGCTTTGGAGACATATCGCACCGCGTGTGACGCGCCGATGTCTGCGGCAGAGTTCGGGTATCGCTTGGGTCACGAAACGGGCCTCAAAGCTTTGGCCCTGTCCGCCGCCACTTTGGAGCGTCCGCTGACGCCTGAGGAGGTCGAGGCCGTGGCGACAGGCGCAGACGCGGTCTTTCCAGTCAAAGCCGCCGACCTGCCGAGCGCGCTGCAGGGCGCTGAGATCGGCGCTGCGTTGAAGCGGCTCGAAGCCGCTTGGATCGCAGAAGGTTTTGCCCCCACCAAGGCGGAGCTTTTGGCAAAGCTATGATCGGACCGCTGCACTTTTTCGTCTTCGCGGGCCTCTTTTCTCCTGGCCCGAACGTCATTTTGCTGACGGCTTCGGGCGCCCGCTTTGGCTTTCAAAGATCGCTACCCCACGTCTTTGGCGTGGCGGTGGGCGTGGGCATCACGGCGGGCCTCACGGGCTTCGGGATCGGCGCGCTTTTGCAAGCCGCACCGGCGCTTGAGCTTGTCCTCAAGATCGTTGCCGCGGCGTGGATCCTCTACATGGCTTACAAGCTATGGGTCGCGCAGGCCTCCACCAAATCGGATGACCGCGACCGGCCCTTCACTTTCATCGAGGCCGTTCTTTTTCAGTGGGTGAACCCGAAGGTTTGGGCCATCGCCGTGGCCGCCACGGCCTATACCGAAGGCGCCCCTCCTCTGGACGCCGCCTTCCAGCTGGCGACCGCCTTTAGCGGCATCAACCTTTGCGTCTGCCTCTTTTGGAGCTTCGCGGGCTCCTTGCTCACTTATCTGCTTAAAACACCGCTCGCCTTCCGCATTTTTATGCGTGGGATGGCCGCTTTGCTCGCATTCTCGGCCCTACTGGTTTTCCTCTAGGGCAAGCGACCTTATATCTGGTCTCATTACCCGAGGCCTCCCTGTGTTTCGCTTTTTTGAAAATCTCAACGATCCCTACGCCCCCTATGAGGCGCAGGACCGTCCCCCGACGCGGCTTTGGCCGTTCGTTTGGAGCTATTTGAATGGCTTCAAAGCGCTCTTCATTTGGTCGGGCGTGCTGTCGGTCGTTGTGGCGGGTATCGAGCTATGGCTGATCTATTATTTGGGTCGGTTGATTGACGACCTGGTAACAACGGGCCCGGCAGACTTCTGGCAGGTGCACGCGGTTGAGCTTGTGCTTGTGACCATCTTCATCCTGTTCGCGCGTCCGGTCATTCAGGCGCTTGATGTTGCGCTGATCAACAACGCCATCATGCCCAACGTGGGCACGACCGTTCGCTGGCGCGCGCATCGTCACGTTCTGCGCCAGTCTGTGAGCTGGTTTGAGAATGATTTTGCGGGGCGCATCGCCAACCGGATCATGCAGACGCCACCTGCCGTGGGCGAGGCGACGTTCCAAGCCTTTGACGCCATGGCCTATGCGTTTGCGTATTTCATCGGCGCTGTGCTGTTGATGAGCTCCACCGACCCGCGCCTTATGATCCCGCTTGTCCTTTGGCTTGGTCTCTATTTTTGGCTGGTGCGCTGGACGGTGAGCCGCGTGACGCCCGCCTCGCAAGCCGCATCTGATGCGCGTTCGGCCATCACGGGCCGCGTCGTCGACAGCTATACCAACATCCACGCCGTGAAGATGTTCACCCACCATGAGCGGGAGGAACTCTTCGCCAAGGAGGCCATCGAGGAGGCGCGCCGCACCTTCCAGGTGGAGATGCGGATTTTCACGCGCATGGATGCGATGCTTGTGTTCTTGAACGGTCTCTTGATCGTCTCCGTCGTAGGCTGGGGTCTTTATCTTTGGACGGCCGGCTCTGCGACGGTGGGCGTGGTCGCGGCGGCCTCCGCGCTAGTGCTGCGTCTGAATGCAATGACCGGCTGGATCATGTGGGCGCTGACGTCGTTCTTCCAAAACATCGGCGTCATCCGCGAAGGGATGGAGACGATCGCGCAACCGATCGAATTGCTCGACAAACCCGGCGCGACGGAGCTTCAGCTAAGCTCTGGCAAGATCGAACTGCAGGGCCTGACCCACCACTATGGGCGCGGGAAGGGTGGTCTCGACGGGATCGACCTGACGATCGAGCCGGGTCAGAAGGTGGGCCTTGTGGGCCGCTCCGGCGCTGGTAAATCGACCCTCGTGAAGCTGCTTCTCAGGTTCTACGACACGGAAAGCGGGCGCATCCTCGTCGACGGGCAAGACATCAGCGACGTGACGCAGTCGAGCCTGCGCCGCCAGATCGGCATGGTGCAGCAGGACACCGCGCTGCTGCATCGGTCTGTGCGCGACAACATCCTCTATGGCGATCCGAGCGCCTCGGAGGAGCAGATGGAGAAAGCCGCCGCCCAAGCTGCCGCGGACTTCATTCCGGAGCTTGAGGATAAGGACGGCAACACGGGTTACGAGGCGCAGGTGGGCGAACGCGGCGTGAAGCTCTCAGGCGGTCAGCGACAGCGTATCGCTCTGGCCCGCGTGATCCTGAAGAACGCACCGATCCTGCTCTTGGACGAGGCGACCTCGGCCCTCGACAGCGAGGTGGAGGCCGCCATTCAGGAGACCCTCACAGAGATGATGGACGGCAAAACCGTCGTCGCCATCGCGCACCGCTTGTCGACCATCGCGCAAATGGACCGGATCATCGTCATGGACGAGGGCCGGATCGTCGAAGATGGCAGCCATGCAGAGCTTTTGGAGAAGAAGGGCCTATATGCCTCCTTCTGGGCGCGCCAATCGGGCGGGTTCATCCTGACCGAAGAGGCCGCTGAGTGAACGCTCTCGTACAAAGACTAGCCGACCTGATTGGCCCTTTTGAGCCAGCCGAGGGCCCGCCGCCGCAAACGCTGATGGCGTTCCTCCGGTGGTGCCTGAAAGGCGCTTGGCCGATGTTCTTTTTGGCCTTCGCCGTGTCGGCCATCGCGGGCACGTCGGAAGTTGTGGCCGCCATCATTCTCGGCGGCGTGATCGATTCCACGACGGGTGATCCGGCCACGTGGTTTGACACGAACACGCTTCTCTTAGCGGGCTTCTTGGCGTTCTTCGTGGTGCTGCGCCCGATCGCGTTTGGCGCTTCGGCGGCGCTCAACTCCATCATGGTCGCGCCCAATGTGAACACGCTCGTGCAGTCGCGCTTGCATCGCTGGGTGCTCGGTCATTCCACGCAGTTCTTTGATGACGATTTCGCCGGCCGCATCGCGCAAAAGCAGATGCAGACCGGTGCCGCGGTGACGAACGTGCTCGTCGAACTCATCTCCGTGGTGGCTTTCGCGGCGGCCTCGGTGGTCGGATCGATCCTGCTTCTTCTCACCATCGACTGGAAAATCGCGCTGATCGTGATTGTCTGGTTTGCGGGTTATCTGAAGCTGATCTCATGGTTCATGCCGCGCATTCGCGTGCGGTCCAAGGATCGGGCGGCCAAGCGGTCGAACGTCAGCGGCCAGATCGTGGACACGGTGGGCAACATCAAGACGGTGAAGCTCTTCGCCAATTCCCAGCATGAGGATGAGGCCGCACTAGACGCGATGCGGGGCTACCGCGCGTCAGCGATTGAGTTCGGCAAGATCAGCGCCCTCTTCCGGCTAGCGCTGATGTCGATTGCGGGGATTTTGCCGATTGTGCTGATCCTCTCGGCCATCTCGCTTTGGACCCAAGGCGCGGCGAGCGCGGGTGATATCGCGGCGGCGGGCGTGATCTCCATTCGGCTGAGCCAGATGACCGGCTGGGTGAGCTTTGCGCTCATGGGCCTTTACGCCAATGTGGGTGAGATTGAGGATGGCGTGCGCACGCTGACCCCGCCACATACGGTCACGGATCGCCCGGACGCGCCGGACTTCGCGCCGCACCAAGGCGAGATCAGCTTTGAAGGGTTGGAGTTCACCTACGGCGGTGGTCCGGGCGGGGTGCATGGCCTCGATCTGACTGTGGCACCGGGTGAGAAGGTGGGTGTCGTGGGCGCCTCGGGCGCGGGAAAGTCGACGCTCGTGTCGCTGTTGCTCCGCCTCTACGACACCGAAAAGGGGCGCGTGTTGGTGGATGGACAGGACGTTTCTGCCGTCACGCAAGAAAGCCTGCGCCGCTACATCGCCATGGTCACGCAGGACACGGCGATGTTTAACCGCTCCGCCCGCGACAATATCCTCTACGGCCGCCCCGATGCGACCGAGGAGGAGATGATCGCTGCCTCCCGCCAGGCCTCGGCCCATGAGTTCATCCAGGACCTCGCCGATGCGAAGGACCGGAAAGGTTATGATGCGCATCTGGGTGAGCGGGGGGTGAAGCTTTCGGGTGGTCAGCGTCAGCGGATTGCTCTGGCCCGTGCGATCCTAAAGGACGCGCCGATCCTGATCCTGGATGAAGCGACGAGTGCGCTCGACAGTGAGGTCGAGGCCGAGATCCAAGGCGCGCTGGCCGAGGTAATGGAAGGCAAGACAGTGCTCGCTATCGCGCACCGCCTGTCGACGCTCGCAAATATGGACCGGATCATCGTCATGGATCAGGGCCGCATCGTCGAAGAAGGCACCCATCGCGATCTCATGGCCAAGAACGGCCTTTATGCGCGCTATTGGAATAGGCAGTCGGGCGGTTTTCTTGGGTATGAAGACGCCGCCGAGTAATGGCGAGTTGACCGCGCGGCCTCGTGCCCTCATTTGAGGGCCGAAAGGCAGGCAAATGACGCGTATCAGAGACTTTATTGAAGCACCCTGGGTGAACAATCTCATCATGGGCGTGATTATCTTCAATGCGATCCTTCTGGGGCTTGAGACCTCGAAGACCGTGATGGCCACGTTTGGGCCGCTGATCCTGATGCTCGATGCGATCTGTCTGGGCATCTTCGTTACCGAGCTGATCCTGAAGTTCATTGCCTATCGCTTCTCGTTCTTCAAAAGCGGCTGGAACATCTTCGACTTCATCGTGGTGGCCATCGCTTTGATGCCGTCGACGGGCGGGCTCAGCGTGCTTCGGGCGCTGCGCATCCTGCGTGTGCTACGCCTGATCTCCGTCGCGCCGCAGCTTCGGCGCGTGGTCGAAGGCTTTGTTAGCGCGCTGCCGGGCATGGGCTCTGTCTTCTTGCTGATGGGCATGATGTTCTACATCGGCGCGGTCATGGCCACGAAGCTCTTCGGGGCAGGGTGCGAGCTCTGCACGCCCGAGCAAGCCGCGCAGTTCGACGAATGGTTCGGAACGCTGGGCCGGTCGCTTTATTCCCTCTTCCAGATCATGACGCTGGAAAGTTGGTCCATGGGCATCGTGCGCCCTGTGCTCGAGGTCTATCCCTACGCTTGGATGTTCTTCGTGCCCTTCATCATGGTCACGACCTTCGCGGTGGTGAACTTGCTCGTGGGTCTCATCGTGAACTCCATGCAAGATGCTCACGCCGCCGAGGCCAATGCGGCCACCGATGATTACCGTGGCGAGGTGCTGCAGCGCCTCAAGGAAATCGAGAAGAAGCTGGCCGAGAAGTAACGCAGTTGCGAGTATCGGGGCCCGCAAAAGTGCGGTAACGTCCTGCAAAACAAATGAGAGAACTCATGCGGGCAGTGACGATTTTCCTCCTTTTGGGTGCGGCCTTCGTGCTGAGCGGCTGCGCATCTAAATTCCGGTCCTATGATGGGCCCGAGGTCACCCATATCGTGGCGTATAAAGACGCGCGTCGGATGTTCCTCATGCACGAGGGAACGATCCTCACCGCCTATAATTTTGAGCTGGGATTCGCGCCGACGGGCGACAAGGAGATCTCGGGCGACGGGCGCACGCCCGAGGGCCGGTATTTCATTGATCGCAAAAACCCCAACAGCCAGTTCTATCTGTCAATCGGCATAAGCTACCCGAATGCGGCCGACCGGGCTCATGCGGCGGCGCTGGGCGAAAGCCCGGGCGGTGACATCTTCATCCACGGCACACCGCGCCGTTTCCGCGGCACCGATGATTGGACATGGGGATGTCTCGCCGTCACCGACCGCGAGATGGAAGAGATTTACGCAATGGTCGAGGTCGGCACCCCGATCGTGATCTTGCCCTAAGCGGGTGTTGGGGTGGGCGCCGCGCCAGCCTCGTCCTGGGTGCCCAGAACCATCGTCCACCAAATCTTGCCTGAGGATTCCTGGAACCACGAGAAGCCCAGATCGCGGGCGCGTGCGTCAAGAATGACCTCCCGGGTGGTGGCTTGCTCCATCCATGCCGCGAGCGTTTCCAGCTCGGTCTCATAGGTCTCGGAGATCGTCTCGCCAATCAGCAACCCGCTATAGCCCACGCGGCCAATGCGCTCGATCGGCGAAGAGCCGTCCGAGCCGAAGTGCCAAGGTCGGTTTTGTACGGCCATATCCCGGGAATGGGTCGCGGCAGCGGCGTTCAGCTCTGCGTTCAGGTTCACAGGGACGAGACCGCGCGCGCCCCTCAGCGCATTCACGCCGTCGAGCATCCGAAACTGAATGTCGCCCGTGTCGGACGGGCGAATGCGATAGACGCGCTGCAACGGATTCCCGTTGGCGTCGACGGCAATGCCGCTCGTGGAGCACGCTGCCAACAGCGCAGGCATGCCAAGCACAAACAAACGACGATCGATCATGGAACCCCCACTGACCCTTTAGCGTTCCCCTTCCATACGCCTGAACCGATGCATAGCAACCCCACTTTCACGCGAGCGGGCAACGTCACGCCGGTTTGAATTGCGACTGCGACTTTCCCGCAATAAAGTTGCCACAACCGAAAACGGAGGCAGTCATGACCACCAACAAGCTTGCACGCCGCAGCTTCCTTGCGGGAGCGTCGACGCTTCTGGCGGCGCCTGCCGTCGCGCAGCTCGCTGGCGACACCACGGAATTCGAGGGCGAGATTGAGGGTAGCACCCGCCGCAATATCTCGAGCTTCCGCACGCTGGATTGGCGCCCCTACTTCAGCAACACGCGTGGCGGCGCGATCCTGGTCGATATTGATAGCCGCGCGCTGCATTTCTGGTCTGAGGACCAGAGCGTCTACAAGCTGTATCCAACTTCCGTTCCGCTGAGCGAGGATCTCACCCGCCGCGGCCGGACCAAGGTTGTGCGTAAGGTCGAAGGCCCGTCCTGGCGCCCCACGCCCAACATGCTCAAGCGCAATCCGGACTGGCCGGAGTTTGTCGGGCCCGGCCCTGACAACCCGCTCGGGACCCACGCGCTTTATCTCAGCTGGCAGTACTACCGCATCCACGGCACCCACGACACGCGCAAGATCGGGCGCCGTTCATCCAACGGTTGCATCGGCCTCTACAACGAGCACATCGCAGAGTTGTTTAGCCTCACGGACAATGGCGCGCAGGTGTTGCTTATTTGACGACATTACGGCTGAGCGCCGCGCAGCCTTCGTAAGCAGCGTTTGCAATTATGTTTCTTTGCTGATTTACCACCGCTACGAGGTTAGTCTTGGGTGTGTGCCGTCTTCTGAACATTGTCGGCACGCGGATTACTGGAGGATACTATGAAGAAACTCGTTCTTGCTGCCGCACTGTCCGGCGTTGCAACGTTCGCTGCTGCTGGCGGCCTGGAAGAGCCGATGATGGAGCCGGTCGTGGTCATCGAAACCGTGGAAGAGTCCTCTTCCTCCGGCGGTCTGATCATCCCGCTCATCGTGATCGCTCTGATCGCGGCTGCTGCCAACTAAGGCATCTGTCGAAAGACACAAAAAGAGCGGTGCCTCGGCGCCGCTCTTTTTCTTTGCGCAGATGTCTGTGTGATTACAGCCAGCCGCGCAGGTTTTCGTGGATCACTTTGCTCAGCGACGCGATGTGCGCGTCGTCATCGTTGAGGCAAGGAATGTAGGTAAAGTGCTCGCCGCCTGCTTCCTCGAAACTCTCTTTAATCTCTTCGTTGATCTCTTCGAGCGTCTCGATGCAATCGGCAGAGAAGGCGGGCGCCATGACGGCGATGTTCTTCTTGCCCTCCTCCTCGGCGAGGCGCGCGACCTCTTCTACCGTGTAGGGCTTGAGCCACTCTTCGGGGCCAAAGCGGCTCTGGAAGGTGGTGACGATGTCGGTGTCTTCCCAGCCCAACCGCTCCTTCAGCAGGCGCGTCGTCTTCTGGCACTGGCAGTGGTAGGGATCGCCCTCCATCAGGTAGCGCTTCGGCACACCATGGTAGGAACACACGAGGATGTCGGGCCGCTTTTCGAGCCCGGCATAGGCCCGTTCCACTGACTGCGCGAGCGCATCGATATAGGTGGGGTCTTCGTAGTAAGGCTCGACTACGCGCGCAGGGGGCTGCCACTTCTCTTCCATCAGCACGCGGAAGAACTGATCGCAGGCCGTGGCCGACGTCGCACCCGCATAGTGCGGGTAGAGCGGGAAGAAGAGGATCTTGCGGCACCCGGCATCGATCATTTCCCGCACCTTGGACTTGGTGGAGGGATTACCGTAGCGCATGCAAAAATCGACCATCACCTGGCTGCCGTACTCGGCCTCCATCTGATCCTTGATTTTGGCGGTCTGCGCTTTGGTGATCGTCATAAGGGGGCTTTCGCCCGCTTCTTCGTTCCAAATGCTCTTGTAAGCAGCGCCGGATGAGAACGGCCGCTTTGACAGGATTACGAGCTGCAGCAGCGGCTGCCAGATCCAAGGGCTGTAATCGATCACGCGGCGATCGCTCAGGAATTCGCCGAGATACCGGCGCATCGACCAGTAGTCGTAATTGTCGGGTGTCCCCAAGTTCGCCAGAAGGATACCAACCTTCG
>JBCBFV010000050.1:0-11841 GCA_038527425.1 Pseudomonadota bacterium | reverse complement strand
CACGATCGCGTGGACCTGCTGGACGTGGCGGAGCCAGAAGTAGAAGGCGATGTAGTTGTGCGGCGGCGCGAGGTCGGGAGCGTGGTAGGTTTCTTCCGGGTCGATGTTGTAGCCCCGGGCAGGCTGGATGCCGACAGTCACGTTTCCATATTCGAGGATGCTGAGCTTGAAGGCAGCGTCCGAGCCGTTGAGTATTTTTGGAAAGATGAAGGGGTCGGCGTCAGGCGCGCCCCAGCGGTCTTCGACCTTTTGGCGGAAATCGTAGGGGAGCTCTTTGTAGTATCTCTCGTAATCCGCGAGGGGGAGGGAGACGCCGCCAGCTGTCTGTGCGCGATCGGTGAGCCAGTTGGTGGGCCCAGCCATGATGGCGGACATGAGATCGTCGGAGGTCTCTGGCCCCTTGGTGTCGTAGCCTGCTGCGGCGAGCGATTTTAGGGCATCCACCGTGCCGGCGGGTGTGTCGAGGCCTACGCCGTTGGCGAGGCGGCCGTCCTTGTTGGGGTAGTTCGCGAGGATCAGGGCGACCTTGCGGTCTTTGGGTTCAGCGTGGCGCAGGCGGGCCCAGTTGGCGGTGAGGTCGGCCACGAATTCGATCCGAGTGCCCTCGGCCCGGTAGGTGGCGATGGCGCATTCGGTGGCCTCATCAAAGAAGGCTTCGTCCTTGAAGCTGACGGCGCGGGACAGGATGCGGCCGTCGACCTCGGGCAGGGCGACGTTCATCGCAATGTCGCGGGCCGAAAGGCCAGTGAGGCCCTCGGCCCAGGCTTCCTCGCCTGAAGCAGAGAGCACGACTTGGAAGACGGGTGCTTTGGCGGAGGAGGGGGCCGTGAAGGGGTTTGCGCCTTCCGCCTGAGGCGTGCCTGTCGCGAAGGCGGTGCAGTTGAGGATGACGCTGGGCGGTGCCTCGGCAAAGAGCGTATCGAGTGTGGCGGCCGAGACCGGATCTTTCAGCGAGGCCACGAAGACGGGCATTGGGTTGAGGCGGCGGCGCGAGAGGCTGCGGATCAGGCGGTTGATCGGGTTCAGCCCCGCGCCTTGCACAAGGGCGCGGTAGAAGACGATGGGCACGATCGGCGCGCCGTCGGTCCAGTCTGCGCGCATGCGTGTCAGATCGATCTGACCTGCGCCGGGCCAGTAGAGACCGGCCTTTAGGAGCGGCGTGGCCGAAGCGGGTTTGTCGCCGCCGGTGAGCATGGCTTGGGCATAGGTGAGGAAGGCCGTGGCGTTCTCGGGGCCGCCTTCGACGAGGTAGGCCCAAAGGGCGTCGTAATCCTCGCTCGAGACGGTGGAGAACTCGCGCAATTCGTCGTCTGGTTTGTCGTCGCCCGGCAGGAAGGCCACCGGGATACCGGCCTCGGCCAAGCGCGCGGCGTATTGCTCGAAGCCGTAGCGCCAGTAGCCCGCGCCACCGAGGAGGCGCGCAATCACGAGCTTTGATTTCGTGGCGCAGGCGTCGAGATGCATGTCCACGGACAGCGGGTGGCTGAGATGGGTGAGGTTAGCGAGGCGGAGCGTCGGCGCGCCGTCCATTTCGCTCCGCGCCTGGCTGAGGGCCGCGAGTTCGGTGTCGGCGGCAGAGATGAAGATGATCTCGGCTGGGGTCTGGCCAAGATCTACAGGCTCGGCGCTGTCAGAGACCTGGCCCGGGGTAGCGGCGAGAAGATGCATTATTTGAGAGCCGCCTTTTGGGCCCCAGTTGCGGGGCTAGAGGGGGTCATAGAGGCTTCTCATAGAACACGGAGGACGCTGACGCCTCGTAGTCGCCGAAGGGCGCACAGCGCGTGAAGCCGTGCCGTTCGTAGAGCGCGTGAGCGGCGTGGAGCGTGTCGCCAGTTTCGAGTTTGAGCGCGCTGAGGCCCACTTCGCGCGCGCGGTCTTCGATCTGGCGCAGGATGGCGGCTGCCACGCCTTTGCCGCGGGCCTCTGGCGCGGTGAACATGCTTTTGACCTCGCCGTAGCCCTCCTTCTCAGCGAGTGCGCCGGTGCCCAGCGTTTCTTGCCCTTCGCGGGCCTGGAAGAAGTGCATGCCCGGGCCCATGAGCGCGTCGACCGAAAGATAGTGATTATCTTCGGGCGGGAAGAGTTCCTCCATGAGCTTATGCGACGCCTCGAGGAGGGACCGGGGCCCAGCAGCGGTAGGGTTGGCGTCCTCGATGATGAGCATTGCGGCGCTTTCTGTGTCAGGCGGCGGGTTTGAGAGCGGCTTCGATCGCCGGACGGTCAAGGCCGGCTTGGCCAATGACGACGAGGCGCGATGTGCGCTCGGCGAGCGGCTGGTCGAAATACGTCTCGATGCGGGGGCCCACGGCTTGGAGCGTCAGGCGCATGGGTTTGCCCTCGATCGCGAGGAAGCCTTTGAGGCGCAGAATGTCGTGGGCGCGGATGACGTCGGCGACCTGTTCGGCGTAGGCGTTTGCGTTTGCGATTTCGCCCAGCTCGACTGTGAAGCTCTCGAACTCGTCGTGGCCGTGTTCGTGGGCGTGATGGTGGTGGTGATGATGGTGGTGGTCGTGATCATCGTCATGATCGTGGTGGTGATCATCGTCGTGATGATGATGGTGATGTACCTCGTGGCGGGCCTCGAGATCGCTTTCGGCGCCGATGCCTTGGCCGAGCAGCACGCCCACGGGCAGTGCGCCTTTGGTGGCGGGGATGACCTGCACGCCGTCACGCGATTCTGTTTTGAGCTTGCTCGTGAGATCCGAGGCTTCGCCTGCCGTCAGAAGATCCGATTTGTTGACGACGATCATGTCGGCGCAGGCGACCTGATCCTCAAAGAGTTCAGACAGAGGCGTTTCGTGGTCGAGGCCTTCGTCAGCGGCGCGCTGGGCGTCGACGGCTTCGACATTGTGCGCGAAGCGGCCCTCGGTGACGGCCTTGCCATCCACCACGGTGACCACGCCGTCGACCGTGACCTTGGTGGAGATGCCCGGCCAATTGAAAGCGCGCACGAGCGGTTGGGGCAGCGCGAGGCCGGAGGTTTCGATGACGATGTGATCCGGGGCGTTTTCGCGAGCGAGCAACGCCTCCATCGTCGGGATGAAATCGTCGGCCACGGTGCAGCAGATGCAGCCGTTCGAGAGTTCCATGATATCGTCTTCGGTGCAGGTTTCGTCGCCGCAACCCTTGAGGATGTCGCCATCTACGCCCAGGTCGCCGAACTCGTTGATGATGAGGGCGATGCGCTTGCCCTCAGCGTTCTCGAGCATGTGCCGGATCAGGGTGGTTTTGCCGGCGCCAAGGAAGCCGGTCACGATGGTGGCAGGGATCTTCTGCGGCATGCCGAGGCGCCTTTCCTATCAAAATGGACAAGGCCTGGTCGGCCTTGTGCGTCATGCTGGTGAGCATGGCACGATCGCCACGTCAGACGTTTGTTTGGCTGCGGAGGCGGGCCGGGTCAAGAGCCCCGGTTCTATGCGCGGCGCCTATATCTTGTGGATAAAGCGGCTGAGCGACCCACATGATGTTGACAGAGCTCGGTGAGGGCGCCCACGATGGCAGAACTCGTGGAATCGGAGGCGCCCCGTGCGGTTTTCAAAGCTCAGGCTCAATGGCTTCAAAAGCTTCGTCGATCCGACTGATCTGATCATTGCGGATGGTCTGACAGGGGTTGTGGGGCCGAATGGGTGCGGGAAATCGAACCTGCTTGAGGCACTGCGCTGGGTCATGGGGGAGAACCGGCCGACTGCCATGCGTGGTGGTGGCATGGAGGATGTGATCTTTGCGGGTGCGGCCACGCGGCCTGCGCGCAACTTTGCTGAAGTGTCGGTTACAATCGATAACAGCGACCGGTTGGCGCCCTCGGGTTTCAACGAGGAAGATCAGCTAGAGGTCGTTCGGCGCATCACGCGCGACATCGGGTCGGCCTATAAGGCGAATGGCAAAGAGCGGCGGGCGCGGGATGTTCAGATGTTGTTTGCGGACGCCTCGACCGGGTCGCACTCGCCCTCTTTGGTGCGGCAGGGACAGATCTCGGAACTGATCAATGCCAAGCCGCGCGCGCGGCGGCGCGTCCTGGAAGAAGCGGCTGGCATTAGTGGGCTATATCAGCGGCGCCATGAGGCTGAGCTGAAGCTGAAAGGCGCGGAATCGAACCTGACGCGGGTGGATGATGTGCTCGAGCAGTTGACGACGCAGCTGGCCTCACTTGCGCGCCAGGCTCGCCAGGCGGCGCGGTATCGGGAGATCGGGTCCGAGCTGCGGGTGGCTGAGGGCATGTTGCTCTATCGTCGCTGGAAAGAGGCTGACGAGGCGCGCGAGCAGGCTGAAACGGCGTTGCGGGCACAGGTTGTCGCTGCGGCGAAGGGGGAACAGGAAGCACGCCAGGCCGTGAAAGCGCGGGAAGTGGCCGAGGACGCGGTGCCGCCCAGGCGCGAAGAGGAAGCGATCGCGGGGGCGATCCTGCAGCGGTTGCAGGTTCAGCGTGATTCTCTCGACACCGAAGAGAAGACCGCGCGTGAGGCGGTGGATGCGCTCGAGAAGCGGATCGCACAGCTGGCCCATGACATCGAGCGGGAAGCTGCGCTGAACCGCGACGCGGGTGAGACGATCGAGCGGCTCGAGTGGGAGGCCGTGGAGATCGAGAAGGCGAACGACGGCTTCGAGGACGAGCTTGCGGCGGCCGCCGAAGCCGCGCGTGGCTCTGCTGCGATCTTGCAGGAGCGCGAAAGCCAGTTGTCGACGGCCAACGAAGACACCGCGCGTCTGGCAGCCCGCCATCAATCGGCGGTGCGCTTCCAGCAGGACAGTGCACAGGCGGCTGAGCGGATCGGGGCGCGAGCGGCTGAGGCCGAGGCGGCAATTGATGATGCCAAGCTGCAAGCGGCGCGCGCGGTAGAGGCGCTGGAGACTGCGAAGGAAAAAGAGGCCGCTGCGGCAAAAGCCGTCGAGGCAGCGGAGGCCGCGCTGGCGAAGGCCGAGGCGGAGCGGAACGCGGTCCAGCTCGAGGAAGCGGAGGCACATACCGTGCGCTCGGAAGCTGAGGGCGAGGCTGGGGCGCTGAAGGCTGAGGTTCAGGCGCTGGCGCGGCTCGTTGCTCGCGAGAGTGACAGCGGCAAACAGGTGCTCGACGAGCTTTCCGTGTCGCCCGGCTTTGAGAAGGCGCTGGGTGCGGCACTGGCGGATGATCTCAAGGCGCCACGGATTGCCGATGGCGTGGCGACAGGGTGGCGGGCGCTGCCAGCCTATGACGCGCCCACGGCGTTGCCTGAGGGTGCTGCACCGCTTGCGTCCCGTGTGACGCTGCCGGATGTGCTTGCGCGGCGCATGGCTCAAGTTGGTGTGGTCTCGGAAGAAGACGGGGCACGCTTGCAGGCGGCGTTGCAGCCCGGGCAGCGGCTTGTGTCGCTTGCCGGTGACCTGTGGCGCTGGGATGGGTATGTGGCCGCAGCGGCGGATGCGCCCTCGGCGGCGGCCTTGCGTCTGGAGCAGGTGAACCGGCTGAAAGCCTTGGAAGCCGAAGAGGCCGACGCGCAAGAGCGCGCAGCGGCAGCACGCGAGGCGCATGATGCTTTGACGGCGCGGTTGGACGGTCTGAAGCAGGCGGATCAGGCCGCACGGCAGGACCGTCGCGCCGCGGATCAGCAGCAGGCCGATGCTGCGCGTGCGTTGTCGCGTGCGGAAGCGGATCAAAGCATGGCCGAGGGCAAGGTCGAGTCGCTCAGCCTCTCTGTCACGCGGCTCAGGGATGAAGAGACAGCAGCGCGAGCGCAGCTCTTGGAAGCGGAGCGCGCTTTGGCAGCGTTGCCGGATCTGGAGACGGCGCGCGCTGAGCTTGAGGACGTGAAGCTGACCGTTGAGGCGGCGCGGGTGACGATGCTGGCGCACCGGACGTCGCATGATGAGCTGCGCCGGACGGGCGAGGCGCGCACGAAACGTAGCCAAGAGATTGCCAAGGAGCTGAGTGGTTGGCGGCATCGTTTGGAGACGGCTGCAGCGCGCTCTGAGGAGTTGACGACGCGCAAGGAGGCCAGCGAGGCCGAACTTACCGCCGCGAAATCCACGCCAGGAGAGATTGCCGAGAAGCGCGAGGCGCTTTTGACCGAGATTGAAAAGGCCGAGGCGCGGCGCAAAGAGGCTGCGGATGCTCTGGCCTTGGCAGAGACCGCGCTGCGCAAGGCGGTTGAGGCGGAGCGTGAGGCTGAGCGTGGGGCAGGAACGGCGCGGGAAACGCGCGCGGCTGCCGAGGCGCGGTTCGAGGCCGCGCGGGAGACGTTAGGCGCGCGTGCCGAGGCCATTCGCGAGGCACGGGATGTTACGCCGGACAAGTTGCTCGAGGAGATTGAGATTGATCCTGCGGCCATGCCTGCGGCGGATCGCGTTGAGGCGGATGTGGCGCGCCTGCGCCGGCAGCGGGATGCGCTGGGCGCGGTGAACCTGCGTGCCGAAGAGGATGCGCGGGAAGTGGAAGAGGAGCGCGATGCTCTGGCCACTGAGAAAGAGGATCTGGAGGCTGCGATTGCGACGCTGCGGTCCGGGATTGCGTCGCTCAACAAAGAGGGGCGGGAACGGCTCTTGGCGGCCTTTGATGAGGTGAACAAGAACTTCTCGCTGCTCTTCACGCACCTCTTTGGCGGTGGTGAGGCGAAGCTGGTGCTGGTGGAGAGTGAAGATCCGCTGGAGGCGGGTCTTGAGATCATGTGTCAGCCACCGGGCAAGAAGTTGTCGACGCTGTCGCTTCTGTCAGGCGGGGAGCAGACGCTGACGGCGCTGGCGCTGATCTTTGCGGTGTTCCTTGCGAACCCGGCGCCGATCTGTGTGCTCGATGAGGTGGACGCGCCGCTTGATGATGCGAACGTCACGCGGTTCTGTGACCTCCTCGATGAGATGACGCGGCGCACTGCGACGCGGTTCCTGATCATCACGCACCATGCAGTGACGATGAGCCGGATGGACCGTCTGTTTGGTGTGACGATGCAGGAGCAGGGTGTGAGCCAGCTTGTGAGCGTGGATCTGCACGGGGCCGAGAAGCTCGTCGCTTGATCGGGTGGGCCGCTGGGGCGGACGCTCTTGCTGGGCTGCGCTGGCAATTCGCCCCGCCCACCGTCCCTTCGAGTGCAAATGTGTGTGAGCATCTCCTGATTGTGAACTTTTGATTCACGTAGGTCGGGCTAAGATTCACTTCATGCGTGGATTGATCCTTTTACTGACCTTCGCCGTTGCCATCCCTGCCTTTGCCCAGGGCATTCGTGATGGCGATACTGTTTTGAGTGACGATGAGATGCGGTTGGAGGTGCGTGGTTCGACCCACACCTTCTTTGACGGTGGCCAGTCGTTCTTTTCGGTCACGGATAGCTATTCCTACACCTACCCCGATGGGGGCGTGGCCTATGGGCGCTACGAGATCCGCGAGGACGGCGTCGTCTGCACCTTCTTCAACCACGGGTTCGAGCGGTGCGACACCTATGTGCGCAGTGACGGTCGGCTCGTCTTGATCGATGGGGCGGGCGTGCGGTTCCCTGTGCAACTCGCGGAGAGGGGCCAGGCGTCCTAGAGCGCGTTCAGAAGCGCGGGCGTGGGCCAAGCATCGGCGGGCAGCCCGAGGCGGAGTTGTTCGGCGCGCACGGCGGCGCGTGATTTCCTACCCAAGATGCCGTCGATATCGCCAACGTCGTAGCCGCGTGCGGCGAGTTTGCGCTGGAGCGACTTCATCTCCTCCCCCGAGAGACCGCTGAAAGGATCACCAGCGGCATAGATCGGCGCGCCTTCCAGGCGGGTGGCGAAGTAGGCCGCTGTCATCACATAGGTGAAGCTCTGGTTCCATTCGAAGAGCACGGAGAAGTTCGGGTAGGCGAGGAACGCCGGGCCTTTGTGGCCTTGGGGCAGGAGGAGAGAGGCTTCAGGCGCACCGAGGCTGCCTTCGCGCGGAGCAACGCCGAGGGCGGCCCAGTCGCGGGTGGATTTCACCGTATCGAGGCCCGAGAGGGACCAATCGAAGCCGGCGGGCACCGTCACTTCTTGGATCCAGGGCTCGTTCGAGCGCCAGCCGAGGGACCTGAGCATCGTAGCGCCGGAGAGGAGAGCATCGGGCGCGGAGGTTTTCAGAGAAACGCGCCCGTCGCCGTCGCCATCGCGGCCGTTTTCGATGATGTCTTCGGGCAGCATCTGGACCATGCCGATCTCGCCCGCCCAAGCGCCGGTTGTCGTCGCGGGGTCAATGCCGCCCTGCGCGGTGAGCTCGATCGCGGCGAGGACTTGGGGGCGGAAGAGCTCCGGGCGGCGGCAATCATGCGCCAAGGTCAGCAACGCGTCGCGTGTGTTGAAGTTGCCTTGGAAGCCGCCGTAATCCGTCTCGAACGCCCAAAAGGCCGTAAGCACGCCGCGGGGCACGCCGATCTCCCTGTCGATCCGGTCGAAGGTGGCGGCGTAGCGGCTAAGGTTCGCGCGGCCATTGTCGATGCGGTTTTGGGAGATGAGCGCGCGGGAGAAATCGAGGAAGGGCTTCTGGAAAACCCCTTGGCTGCGGTCGGCGCGCAGCACGCTTTGAGCTTGCTGGGCGCCTGCGAGAAACCGGTCCACGGCGGCGCTGGGCAGGCTTTCGGCCAAGGCTTCTGTCCGGATGCCATCGAGGAAGTTGGAGAAACTCCCGCCGCATTCAGCCTGCGCGCTGGTGGCCATGACGAGGGCGATCAGGGTGGGTCGAAGCATGAGAATATCCGTTCAGAAAAGGCTATAGATCAGGGCCAAGGCGAGGCAGGCCGCCCAGACACGCCAAAGCGCGATTATGGCGGCCTCGATGTCTGTTGGTGCCAGACTGCGCTTGCCGGAGCCATTCACAAAGGGGAAATCGCGCAGCTCGCCCTCATAAGTGCGGGGGCCCGACAGGGCGATGCCTTGGGATCGGGCGAGCGCTGACTCGGGCCAGCCGGCGTTGGGGGAGCGGTGGCGCGGGGCCTCGCGCCGCACGTCGCGCCAGTGTCGCAGGCCGCCTTGGGTGAGAAGGATCAGCAGGGCCGTCAGGCGCGCGGGGATCAGGTTCACGAGATCGTCGAGCCGTGCGGCGGCCCAGCCGAAGTCTTCATGGCGGGGCGTGCGGTATCCGATCATGCTGTCGGCGGTGTTGATGGCCTTGTAGGCGAACATGCCGGGCAGCCCGCCGATGGCGAGCCAAAAGAGGGGGGCTGTGACGCCGTCAGAGAGGTTTTCGGCCGCGCTTTCGATAGCCGATCTGGCAACGGCGGAGCCGTCCATTTCGGCCGTGTCGCGGCCCACGATCATGGCTACCGCCAGACGGCCATCGCTGAGGCTGAGGCGCAGGGCATCGGCGACAGCTTGCACATGGTCGGCCAGTGACCGCTGCGCGAGGAGTATTGCGGCGATGACGGCTTGCAGGGGCCAGGGCAGCCAGCTCAGCGCGCCGCCGATGAGGAGCGAGACAATGAGCAAGCCCACCACCAACAGTACACCCTTGGCTTTGCGCGCCCCGCCGTGATTGAGCCAAAGCTCCGCCCGGCCAATGGTGCGGCCGATGACGACCGCGGGGTGGGGGAGCCTGTCCCAGAGCCATTTCGGCTCCCCAAAGAGGGCGTCGAGGACGAGGGCCAGCGCGATCATGATTTCGGGGACGGTGCGGCGTTCCCGCGGCTGGCTTTGCCAGCGCGGATCACCCCGCCCGCCGTCCCCAGAGCCTGCTCCAGTTGGGGCCAACGGTCTGCAGGAGGAAGGCCCAGGCGGATCCATGTTTTGGAATACGAGAAGGTGCGCGTGAGGATGTGCTCGGCGCAGAGTGCCTCTTGCAGCGCCACGGCATCTGGCACTTCGTAGAGGCGGAAGAGGTCTGTGCCGCCGAGGGCTTTGGCCCCTGCACCGGACATCAGGTCATCAAGCCGCGCGGCGTCCCTTGAGAGGCGCTGGCGGGTGGCATTTGCCCATGCCTCATCTTCCAGCGCGCGGGCGCCGATCTCCAGCGCGGGGCCAGAGACGGCCCAAGGCCCCAGATGATCCTGCAACGTTGCTTCACCGGCAGCGAAGGTCCTTTCTGTGCCGATGGCAAAGCCCAGCCGGAGGCCCGCGAGGCCCCAGAACTTGCCGAAACTCTTAAGGATCACGATGCCGTCGTTCGCGGCCAGCTCGATGTGGGAGGCCTCCGGCAGTACGTCGCAAAAGCTCTCATCGATGATGGTCAGCGGGCGGCCCCCCATGGCCTCGGCGGGCCAAAGGCGGCCGTCGGGGTTGTTGGGATGCACGTAGACGTGGTTCGGCTGCCCAGCCTCAGCCGTCTCCACGCTTTTGGCATGGGCATCGAAGGAGGCGGCGTGTTCGTTATAGGTGGGCGTCGGGATGTAGGTGCCTGCATGATCCGTAAGCGCAGGCATCTTGGCGATGAGCGCGGAGGCCCCCGGCGCGGGTACGATCACCGCGTCCTCCGGCACGTTCCAGAACTGCCGCGCCGCGCGCACCAGCCGGTCATAGGCCGCGCTGTCAGGCAGCGCCGTCCATGCATGGGATGACAGATCACCTACGGGATAGGGCTCTGGATTGATGCCGGTGGACAGATCGAGCCACGCCTCACGAGTCCCGCCGAAACGGGCCATGGCCACGTCCAAGCCGCCGCCATGTTCATGCTTTTGCGCTCTGTTTGCGTCCTCTGCCATGGCTGGCAAAGGGCCACAGCCTTAGGCGGCTTTCAAGACCCCGCGGCCATGAGGCTCCCACCAGTCGATATCTGGGTTGATGGGCACGATGCGGTGCGGGTTAATGCTCTCGTGGCTGTAGTGATAATGGCGCACGATGTGGTCCATGTTCACCGTCGCCTCGACACCCGGCATCTGGAAGAGTTCACGCGTGTAAGCCCAGAGCGCGGGGTAATCCATCAGGCGGCGTTTGTTGCACTTGAAGTGCAGGTGATAGACCGGATCGAAGCGCACGAGCGTGGTGAAAAGGCGCCAATCGGCCTCGGTAATCTGATCGCCCATCAGGTAGCGGTGCGCGGTCAGGCGTTCGTTGAGCCAATCCATCGTCTCGAAGAGAGGCACGACGGCGGCGTCATAGGCCTCCTGCGTCGTTGCGAAGCCGGACTTGTAGACGCCGTTGTTGAGCGTGTCGTAGATGCGTGCGTTCACGGGCTCGATCTCGTCCCGAAGCTCCGCAGGCCACAGATCGAGCGTGTTGCCCGTGATGCCGTTGAAGGCGGAGTTAAACATGCGGATGATCTCGGAGCTCTCGTTCGAGACGATCTTGCCCTGCTTTTTGTCCCAGAGGATTGGCACGGTCACGCGGCCCGTCATCTCCGGGTCGGCCTTCAAGTAGATGTCGCGCGCGAAAGCGCTGCCGAAGAGGCGGTCGCCCGTGGCGCCTTTGTCGTCCGTCTCGAACGTCCAGCCGTCGGTGAGCATGTCGGGATGTACAGCGTCGACGGTGATGATCTCCTCAAGGCCCTTCAGTGTGCGGAAGATGAGTGCGCGGTGGGCCCAGGGGCAGGCGTAGGAGACATAGAGGTGATAGCGGTCGGCCTCGGCTTTGAAACCGCCTTCGCCGCTGGGGCCCGCGCTGCCGTCCGCGGTAATCCAATTGCGGAACTTCGCCTCGGTGCGTTTGAACGCGCCGCCGGTGGATTTGGTGTCGTACCATTGGTCGACCCATTTGCCGTCTACGAGAAGTCCCATTGATGTCTCCTTTGCTTCCCCCTGATCTAGAGGGTGCATCATTGCGCGGAAATGCAGACCAGCGCGCGGCTGACCTGCGCAATTGCACGGAACCCGCATGGCCCCTCTGGAAGCGCCATGGTAGCGGGAGGGCATGGCCGCCCGTTCACCTCACCTCGCAACACTGATGATCGCGTCCGGGCTCTCGGTCCTGTCGCTCAACATGTTTTTGCCGTCCCTGCCGCAGATCGCGCGGGAT
>JBCBFV010000049.1:0-12285 GCA_038527425.1 Pseudomonadota bacterium | reverse complement strand
GGAGCGTGGCGTTCACCATGGCCACCTGCATCAGAGAGGAGGTCACGACAGGCACCCTGAACGCGGCGCTAAGTTCCTCCTGAAAAAGCGACAGAAATCCGCAGCTCGTGGTGATCCCATCGGCCCCCATCTGGATCAGCTCTTTTCCGGCCTCAATGAAGTGCGGGAGCGTTCCTTCAGCGCCCTGTCGCACAGCGAGATCGGGCGAGACATTGCGGACGATCTTATAGTGGACCGGAAAGTCCCAGGTCAGGGCATTGCCGATGTCGCCAAGTATGCGGGGAAATTGGGCATCAAGCATCAGGATCCCCACTGAGGCCCCGTAAACCGATTTGCCGCCCTTCACCTTCATCTTGCTTCTCCGCTGAACGCTCCAAGCATTGACCTGCTTTGTGGGGCTTGCCAAGCTCTTAGCCGTCAGGGGGGAGATGTGGTCAGGTCACTTGAGACGAGCGGGGCGCAGTCGGGGACGAGAGGCTTTTTGGCCGCTTCGCGTGGGGTGAAATCCCGTGGCTGAGACGAAAAGAACAGTCGCTGTCATTGGCGCAGGGATCGTGGGTGTTTCCACTGCGATCTGGCTTCTCCGGGAAGGGCACGACGTCATCCTCATCGACCGCGAGGGCCCGGCGGCAGGCACGAGTTTTGGCAACGGTGGGGTGCTGGCGTCCTGCTCGGTCGTTCCTGTGACGGTGCCTGGCCTCTTGCGCAAAGCGCCGGGCATGCTGTTCGACCCAGCGCAGCCGCTCTTTTTGAAGTGGCGCTATTTGCCCAAGCTCATGCCCTGGCTCATCAAGTACTTGGGCACCGCAAACGCTGAAGCCGTGAAACGTCGGGCCAAGGCGATGACACCGATCATCGGGGACAGCCTGGCCGACCATCTGGCCTTGGCCGAAGGAACCGGCGCTGAACGCTACATCGTCCCCACAGACTACCTTTACCTCTACAAGGACCGTCAGCATTTCGAGGCAGACGCTTTTGGCTGGCGCATTCGCGCGGAGAGTGGCTTTGCGTGGGACGAACTCGAAGGCCGCGATTGGCGCGCCTACGACCCTCATTTTGGGCCCGACATCAACTTTGCCGCGAAGCTAGGCAATCATAGCCGTATCTCGGATCCGGGGGACTACGTCAAAGCGCTCGCAGCGCATGCCCAAACGCAGGGCGCCCGGTTCATCAAGGCCCATGTGGACGACATCGTTAAAGAGTCCGGCGCGGTCACCGGCGTGCGCGCGGGTGGCGAGACCATCGCCTGCGACAGCGTCGTCCTCGCCACAGGGGCATGGTCCAAACCGCTCGCTGCCAAGCTTGGCCTTGCACCACCGCCCCTCGAAAGCGAGCGCGGTTATCATCTGGAACTGTGGGAGCCCTCGATCATGCCGCGCGCGCCAGTCATGGTGGCCTCTGGCAAGTTCGTTGCGACGCCCATGGAGGGGCGGATCAGGCTCGCAGGGATTGTGGAATTCGGCGGGCTCGATGCGCCAGCGTCCCGCGCGCCCTTCGCTTTGCTGGAAGACAATATTCGTGCGGCCATGCCCGGGCTCACGTGGAAGCACTCGAAGGAATGGATGGGCCACCGGCCTTCAATGGACGACTCCCTTCCCGCGATCGGCGCGGTCCCGGGGCTCGAGGGGGGCTTCGTGGCCTTCGGACATGACCACGTTGGCCTCACTGGCGGACCAAAAACTGGGCAGATCGTGGCGCAGCTGATCTCGAAAAAACAACCGAACCTTGACCTTAGCCCTTATTCGCCCGCACGCTTCGGCCGGTAGGGGGCTGACAACAAGAGCTCCAACAGTCTTTTTATTCAGGGAGAACGCCTATGACGCACACCAAACATTTTCTCGCCGGCGCCGCGGTTACGCTGGCAATGGCAGCACCGGCGGTGGCTGAAACCTGGGATATGCCGATGGCCTATTCCGGCTCCAACTTTCACTCGGTGACTGGTGCGGAATTCGCGCAATGCGTCACGACCGGTACGGGCGGCGACATCTCCATCACGACGCACCCCGGTGGATCCCTTTTCGCGGGCGCTGACATCAAACGCGCCATCCAGACGGGTCAGGTGCCGATTGGCGAGCGCCTTTTGTCCGGCCACCAGAACGAAAGCGCGATCTTCGGCTGGGATTCCGTGCCCTTCCTCGTGTCGTCCTTTGACGAGCACGACAAGCTCTACGGTCTTGCCAAGCCCGCGGTCGAAGAAGTCCTCGCCGAACAAAACCTGACGCTGCTCTATTCGGTGCCATGGCCGCCGCAGGGCCTCTACTTCCGCGATGAAGTGACGACGATGGCCGATATGGAAGGGGTGAAATTCCGCTCCTACAACAACGCCACCTCGCGTTTGGCCGAGCTGACCGGCATGCTTCCGGTGACGATTGAAGCCGCTGAAATCAGCCAGGCATTCGCGACCGGTGTGGCCGACTCAATGGTGTCCTCTGGCGCCACTGGCTATGACCGCAAGGTCTGGGAAAGCTTGAACCACTTCTACTCGGTCGATGCCTGGCTGCCGCGCAACTACATCATGGTTAATTCCGACGTGTGGTCTGACGTCTCTGAGGCCAACAAGAACGTCATCAACGCCTGTGCTCAGCTGGCCGAATACGCAGGCACGTGGCGCGCCAAAGAGTATACCGGCTTCACTCTGGCAGGCCTCGCGGCAGGCGGAATGACCGTTGAGCCCGCAAACGAGGCTGTCATGGCAGGCCTCAAAGAGGTCGGTGCGACGATGACCGCCGAGTGGCTCGAAGCGGCTGGCGAAAAAGGCGCTGCAATCGTAGACGCCTTCAACGCTGAATAATCCAAGAACGAACGAGGGCGGCGTGCGAAAACGCCGTCCTTCAAAGAAGCCAATTGGGGGCAGGGCAATGGGCGCCATTCGCAAGGTGTTGGATTTTCTTTATCTGGCGGCTGGAGTGCTCGCGGCCCTGTGCCTGATCACGATCCTCGCGCTCATCGTCCTGCAGATGCTGGCGCGGTGGACGGGCGAGGTCTTTCCCGGGGCGCCTAATTACGCGGGCTACGCGATGGCGGCGGCATCGTTCTTTGCCTTTGCCAATGCGCTTGGGCGCGGCGCGCATATCCGCGTCTCGATCCTGTTGAATGCGGTCCCGGCGCGGATCAAATGGGTGCTGGAGGTCTGGTGCTTTGCTCTGGGCACCGCGATCGCGGCCTACTTCACCTACTACGCCTACACCTTCGTGTACTGGTCGTGGAAGTTTAACGACGTGAGCCAAGGGCAGGATGCCTCGCCCCTCTGGATCCCTCAATCGGTGATGATCCTCGGCGGCGGTCTTCTGACCCTCGCGCTGCTTGATAATCTCGTGCAGCTCCTCGTCCGCGGGGAACACAGCATCAACGCGGAAACCGTGGGCAGCGGGGAGTAATGCCATGACCGAACTCTACGCAATCACGATCTTTCTGTGCGTCCTCTTCCTTCTTCTGGGCACCGGCGTCTGGGTAGGCCTCGCGCTTATGGGCGTGGCCTGGGTGGGCATGGAGCTCTTCACCTCGCGCCCCGTGGGCGACGCGATGATCACCACGATCTGGGCCTCCAGCTCCAGCTGGACGCTCACGGCGCTTCCACTTTTCATCTGGATGGGAGAAATCCTTTTCAGGACCCGGCTCTCGGAAGACATGTTCAGGGGCATGTCGCCCTGGCTGGCCCGTCTGCCGGGCGGGCTTGTGCATACTAACATCGTGGGCTGCACCGTCTTTGCGGCGGTCTCCGGCTCCTCCGCGGCGACGCTGACGACAGTTGGCAAAATGTCGATCCCGGAGCTGCGCGCCCGCGAATATCCCGAACGCGTCGTCATCGGGACACTGGCCGGGGCGGCCACGCTGGGCCTTATGATCCCGCCCTCGCTCGCCCTCATCGTCTACGGCGTCACCGTCAATGAGAGCATCACGCAGCTCTTCTTCGCGGGCGTGCTGCCGGGGCTGTGCCTCGCGCTCATGTTTATGGGCTATGTCGCGATTTACTCGAAGCTTTCGGGCAACTGGAACCCAAAGCAAGAGACGGGGATGAGCTTTGGCGAGAAGCTCGCGAACTCCCGCTATTTGATCCCAGTCCTGCTTTTGATCTTCGTGGTGATCGGATCGATGTACGGCGGCTATGCGACTGCCACCGAGGCGGCCGCAATTGGGGTCATCGGGGGCTTGGTGCTGGCGGCCAGCCAGGGCTCGCTCAACTGGAGCACCTTCACCGAGAGCCTCATGGGCGCCACCCGTACCTCCGCCATGATCGCGCTTATCCTTGCAGGTGCGGCTTTCCTTAAGCTCGCCATGGGATTCACGGGCCTGCCGCGCGCGCTTGCCGAGGGGGTCGCCGCGATGGAGCTTTCGCGGTTCGAGCTTCTGATGGTCCTTTTGGTCTTCTACATCATCTTGGGCATGTTCCTTGATGGCATCTCATCGGTCGTGCTCACCATGGCCGTGGTTGAACCGATGATCCGCGATGCGGGCATCGACCTCATTTGGTTCGGCATCTTTGTGGTCGTCGTGGTCGAGATGGCGCAGATCACGCCACCCATCGGGTTCAACTTATTCGTCTTACAAGGGATGACGCATCACGAGATGGGGTACATCACGCGTGCCGCGCTGCCGATGTTCCTTATCATGGTGCTGATGTGCTTCATCCTGATCTGGGTCCCGGGCCTCGCGTTGTGGTTGCCCGAGACGATGCGGGGAGGGCCCGGATAGGGGCCCGATGTGCTCAGGCTGGCCGCACGACACGGTCGATGGTGCCTTGTTGCAGGGCTTGTTGCGGGGCTGAGCCTGCCTGGGTTGGCCGAGGCGATGCGGCCCTTTTTGCCGCCGATGATCGCGGCGCTTCTGTTTCTGGCAGCCTTTCGGGTGGGTCCAGACGCGATATGGGAGGGCTTGCGCAGTGATTTCAGCGTATTCGGGGTGGTTTTCCTCTTTCAGGTAGTGGCCCCTCTCGCGGTGCTTGGCGCTGCGCATCTTGTTGGGGTGTCGGGCACTACAGCGGCCCTCGCAGCCGTCCTGATGCTCTGCGCCCCGTCGGTGACCGGCAGTGCGAACTTCGCGATGATCATGGGTGTGAAGCCTGAGGCGGCGCTTCGGCTTTTGATGGTGGGAACGGCGCTTTTTCCGGTTACCGTGCTGCCTGTTCTCTTCTTTCTCCCCGCGCTTGATAGCGCTGAAGTGCTCAACGCCGCGGGTCGGCTTGTCTTGGTGATCCTCTTAGCCGGTGGCGTGGCGTTTCTGTTGCGCCGGCGTTGGTGGCACACGCTGAGCACCTCGCAAGAGCAACGGCTCGACGGGTGCTCGGCGATCTTGCTTGGCATAGTGGTGATCGGCCTGATGTCGGCGGTAGGGCCAATGCTGGTGGCCGAACCTTTCACGTTCATGGCGTGGCTCGCCTTCGCGACGGTCCTGAGCTTCTCCTGCCAACTCTTGGCGTGGAGCGGCGGGCAGCGGGCGATTGCGCCGCAAGACCGACCGGCAATCAGCATCGTAGCCGGCAACCGCAACGTGGCGCTTTTTCTGGTGGCGCTCCCCGCTGACATCACGTTTGAGCTTTTGAGCTTTATCGGCTGCTACCAGATCCCGATGTACCTCACGCCGATCCTCTTTCAGCGGCTCTATCGCAGCGCCTAAGCGCCGGGTCATGCGCATCCCGCGGTCGCCGCGCCAACTCAGTCCTTGAGATAGGTCCAACGGTAGTCGGGTGGGGTGGGGCCTTTATTGCGGCCGCCTTGGGTGGTCTGCTCCCACGCGTGAGCGAGGATCCCGACGGAGCGGGAGAGGCAGAAGAGCCCGCGTGCGAGGGGGGCCGCGAAGCCTAGTTCAGCGTAGATGACGGCTGTGGCGCCATCGATGTTCATGGGGATCGGGCGAGATTTGCGCTGTGCCAGTTCGGCTTCGACGTCTGTCGCGATCCGCATGAATTCGCCTTCGCAGACACCTGCGGCGACGGCCTCCGTCACCATCTCCATCAAGCGCGGGGCGCGTGGGTCTGTTGGGGTGTGAAAGCGGTGTCCGAATCCGGGGATGATCTTGCCACGTGCCTGTGCCCAGCTGTCGAGCGCGGCGTCGATGCCGCCCTTGTGGGCCTGAACGTGGTGATAGAGCTCGACGGCCTGCTCGCCCGCGCCGCCGTGCACATCGCCCAGCATGTTCACGCCCGTGGCCATCGCGTTGTTGAGGGGCAGACCGCAGGTCACCGCCATGCGCGCCGCCGCGATCGAGGGGGCTTGGGGCCCGTGATCGACCGCCGACACGAGGGCGGCTTCAAAGAGGCGCGCCTGGGCGGGCGAGGGCCGGTCGCCCCGGACCATGAGCCAGATCATCTCCGCAAAGCTGACATTGCCGATGAGCTCCTGAATGGGCTGGCCGCGCAGCTCGATCCGGCCGGGCTCCATATCGATGATCGCGGTCTTCCACCAATCGGCAACGTCGCTCATATCACTCCCTCATCGCGAAGCGTGTTGATCTCTTGCTCGCTGAGACCGAGCTCTGACCAGATTTCTTTGTTGTGGGCCCCGAGGTCTGGCGGCGGGGTGGCTGCCGACGCGCGGGCGCCGTTCATGACCACCGGGCTCCCGGCAAGCTGCACCACCTCCTCACCCACGGCGATGTCCCCGATGAGACCGCGTTCTTTGAGCTGCGTGTCGGCGAGTGTCTCGGCCACGGAGAGGACGGGGCCCGAGGGGACGCCGATCGCGTTCAGCTCCGCCACCCATTCGGCGGCGGGGCGGGCGCGCAGCAGGGTCTCGAGCTCCTCACGCAGGGCATCCCGGTTGCGCTTGCGGTCCTCGCGTGTGCGGTACTCGGGGCGTTCTTCGAGGTCCTGACGCCTGAGGTGGCGCACCAAAGCCTGCCATTGCGTGTCGCGGTTGGCAGCGATGTTGATCGGTTTGTCGGCGGTGGCGAAGGTGCCTGACGGGGCGGAGGTGGTGTTCTCATTGCCATTAGGGCCCGGCATCACGCCCCCGATGAGGTAGTTCGAGACAACCCAGCCCATAGTCGCGATGACAGATTCCGTCATGGAGATATCAAGGTAGGCGCCGCGCGGTTTGGCATTCAGCGCCGCCGCCACAGAGAACGCCGCCGTGAGCCCGCCCACGGTATCCGCCAAAGGGTAGCCCACGCGGTAGGGGGCCGTATCCGCCGTGCCCGTGATCGACATGACGCCGCTGATGCCCTGAACGATCTGGTCATAGGCCGGGTCGTTCTTGCGTGGCCCCGTCTGCCCAAACCCGCTGATCGAGCAATAGATGAGCTGAGGATTTTCAGCCTTCAGGACCTCGTAGCCCAGCCCAAGCCGGTCCATCACGCCGGGGCGGAAGTTCTCCACCAGCACGTCTGCGCCTTGCACAAGGCGCTTCAGCAGCGCCTTACCCTTCGCCGATTTCATATCGAGCGTGACGGATTTCTTTCCCGCATTCTGCGCGAGAAAGCTGATCCCCATGCCGGCGGCGTTGCGCGCGGGATCTGCGCCCAGCACGCGGGCCAGATCGCCGGAGCCCGGACGCTCGACCTTGATCACCTCGGCGCCCATGAGGGCCAGCTGATAGCAGGCGAAAGGCCCCGCCAGCACGTTCGTCAGGTCAAGAACCCTGACACCCGCGAGGGGCTCAGTCGCCATCGGCAACGCCTGCATCGTGGGCGCGCGCACGACGGGCCCGGTAGCTGGGCAGCACCACCAGAATGGCCGCGATGACGAGCAGGGCCAGCGTCATCGGACGCTCCCAAATGAAGGCCACACCGTCATAAAGCTGCATGGAGCGCGCGAAGTTATCCTCCATCATCCCGCCAAGGATGAAGCCAATGAGCAGCGGCGCGAGCGGGTAGTCGGCAAACTTCAGCGCCGTGGCGCAGATGCCGAAGCCCACAAGAAGAAGCAGCTCCGTCGCGTTGTTCTGCCCGATATAGGCGCCCATGAGGGTGAAGAACAAAATGAACGGGATCAGGTAGTTGCGCGGTACTGCGAGGACCTTGGCGATATAGGGGATGAGCGGCAGGTTCAGGATCAAGAGCACGAGGTTGCCGATGAACATCGACATGATCACAGCCCAGAAGATCTGCGGATCGTCGACCATCAGGCGCGGGCCCGGCGTCACGTTGAGCGCGATCAGCGCGCCCAGCAGGATCGCCGTCGTGCCCGAGCCCGGGATGCCCAGCGTCAGCAGCGGCACGAAGGAGCCGGTGCAAGCCGCGTTATTGGCCGTCTCGGGCGCGGCGAGGCCTTTGATGGAGCCTTTGCCGAATTCGTCCTGCTCTGCCTTCGGGGCGATGTTGCGCTCCACCGCGTAGCCGAGGAAGCTCGCGATCGTGGCGCCTGCACCGGGCAGAACGCCGATGAAGAAGCCCTGCAGCGACTGGCGCCCGATAACGGGGGCGATGGCCCGCGCTTCGGACCGCGAGATGCGCAGGTCTTTGATGTCGCCGTCACCGCCTTGCAGGTTCTTGGGCTTGAGGACGAGGAACAGGGCCTCGGGCAGGGCAAACATCGCCATGGCCAGCGTAATGAAGCCAAAGCCGGACTGAAGGTCCATGATGCCCATCGTAAAGCGCGGCAGGTTGAAGAGGGCGCCTTCGCCCACGGTTGCCATGATGAGGCCAAGGATCGTCATGATCATCGCTTTGGCCACTTGGCCCGTGCCCGCGAAGGCCGCGATGGCCGAGAGGCCCACGACCATCAGCGCGAAATACTCCGCCGAATGGAAGAGGAGCGCGACCGAAGACAGGGCAGGGGCGAAGATCATCAATAGAAGCGCGCCCAGTGTGCCGCCCGCAAAGCTTGCGATCGCGGCGATCGTCAGCGCCTTGCCGGCCTTGCCTTGGCGCGCCATCGGATAGCCGTCAAAGCTCGAGGCCACGGTGCCTGCGACCCCCGGCGCGTTGAGCAAGATCGAGGAGGTCGATCCCCCAAAGATCGCGCCATAATAGACGCCCGCAAGCAGGATGAGCGCCGCGGAAGGATCACCCATGGAGATCGCCACAGGGATCATGATCGCGATGATGGACATGGGCCCAAGGCCCGGCAGCATCCCGATGAATGTCCCGATCAGACAACCCGCGATGACCATCAGCAGGTTCTGAACAGAGAGTGCCGTTGTGAGGCCGATCAGCAGTCCTTCAAGCATGTCAGCCTCCTAGAAAGCCCGGCAGCGGGCGCATGTAGATGCCAAGAACTTCTTGGACGAGGTACCAGACAAAGACCGTCGCAACGAGCGCGACCGGGACCATGATGTGCCACTTCCTCTCGCCCAACGTGAAGGAGCCGGCGATCAGGAAGACAGAGGTTGAGATGAGGAAACCCATGGGGCGCAGGCTCAGCGCGTAAACGACCATCAGCGCGAGCAGGATCAGGGCCTGTCCGAGGTGGTATTCGTGCAGCCGCCGGTAATCGATGTCGGCCTCTTTGGGCTCAGACTTCTCAGCGCCGATCAGAATGAAGAGCGTGGCGATGATGCCCAGAACAGAAAGCACCTTTGGGAAAGTGCTGGGCCAGATCGGGTTGCGCCGCATGAAGGGGGCGAGGCTGCCGTCCATCGTGAACCAAGCCGCGTACCCATACGCCAGGCATATGCCGAGCAACACCAGTGCGATCCACCGGTCCAAAGCCATGATATCCCCTCCCCAAGGATGAAGTGCGGGTCAGAGCAGACGTGTGCTCTGACCCTTGTCGCGATCAGAGGAAGCCGAGCTTCTTCATGAGGTCGCCGATGACCGTTTCCTGAGCCTCAAGGAAGGTCAGGAACTCATCGCCGGGGTTGTGGATGTTGACCCAGCCGTTGCGCGCGCGCACGGCTTCCCACTCATCCGTCTCATACATCTTGGCGATGGCGTCCTGGTACATGGTCAGCTTGTCCTCGGGCAGGCCCGGGGCTGCGAAGAAACCACGCCAGTTGACGAAGGTGGTGTCAATGCCTTGCTCCATCATGGTCTGCGCGTCGGGTGCTGCAGACACACGCTCGTCAGAGGTGACGCCGATGATTTTCACTTCGCCCGCGTTCGACAGGTCCACAGCCTCCGAGAAGCCGGTGGAGAGGGCTGCGATTTCGCCGGACAGGAGCGCCGCCATGGCTTTGCCGCCTGCGTCATAGGGGATGTACTTCACGCCGAGCGCATCTTTGCCCGCCGCTTCCATCACCATGGCTGCTACAAGGTGGTCCATGCCGCCGGGCACGGAGCCGCCGCCGATGGCCGTGGCGCTTGGGTCCGCGTCATAGGCTGCGATCAGGTCCGCCATGGAATTGATGGGGCTGTCCTTGCCCACAACGATGGCCGCGTAGTCACCGATGGTGCCGGAGACGAGCGTCAGGTCGCGGAAGTTGTGCGGGAACACACCCGTTAGCGAGCGGATCACGATGGGGGTGGAGTTCACCATCAGCGTGCCGTGGTTGCTGTCGGCGTTCTCGATCAGGTAGCCGATGGCCTTACCGCCGCCGCCACCAGACATGTTCTCATAAGATGCAGAGCCCACGAGGCCCGCTTCTGTCAGCGCCTCACCGGTGCCACGTGCCGTGCCGTCCCAGCCGCCGCCGGCGCCGCCGGGGATCAGAAAGTGGATGCTGTCCAGAACCTGATGGCCGCCCGCTGCTGCAGGGCCAGCAAGGCCAAGTGCGGCCACAGCCGCGATGAGGGCGCGACGGCCCATAACAAATTTCGACATTATGTCCTCCCATTTGACAACTGTCCTTGTGCCGGATCAGTTGAACCGAAACAGAACACGCCAACCTGACACAGACCTGTCACGCCTCAAAAAGCCGCAAACTGACCCATGAAGTTCCTCCTGGTGGAAGATAACCTCGACCTCGCGAATGCGATCGCTTCGCGCATGCGCCAGGACGGGCATATTATTGATCACGCTGAGAATTTGGGTGATGCGCAGGCCTTCATCGAGGTGGGGGAATACGAGCTCATCCTGCTCGATATCATGCTGCCGGACGGCGATGGCCGCACCTTCCTCGCACAGCACCGGGCCAGCGATCGCGACACGCCTGTGATCGTTTTGACGGCCCGAAGTCAGGTGTCAGATAGAATCAGCTCCCTCGATATGGGGGCTGATGACTACGTCACAAAACCGTTCGATCATGCGGAGCTTGAGGCCCGCTGCCGCGCGGTTCTGAGGCGCCGGTCAGGGAACGCGAAGACCACGATCGAGGTCGGCAAGATCACCTTTGATCCCGTCTCAGGACAGCTGACAGTCGACGGCCGCGCCGTGCAGATGCGCAATCGGGAGCTGCGGCTGCTCGAGCTCTTCCTCAACGCGCCGGGGCAGATATTTTCGAAGAACAAGCTCTCGGACCGGCTCTTCTCGTTCGATGAGGATGTCTCGGAGAACGCAATTGAGGTCTATATCGGGCGGCTCCGCAAACACCTCTCAGGCTCGGACCTGAAGATCACGACGCTGCGCGGCATCGGATATCGGCTGGATCATGTCGAATAAAGTTGCAGTCTCCGGCTCGCTTCGAAACCGGTTGGTGCTGACGCTGATCGGTGGGGCGGCGGTGCTTGCGATTCTCCTATTCTTCGCCGTGCGGAGCTATGCCGTCCAGGTCGCGCAACAGGGGCAGGACAGCATCCTTGAAGCCTCCGTCGCCTCGATGCTCGATGCCGCCACGATCCGGGACGGCGCGGTAGAGCTCGATCTGCCGTATTCCGCCTTTTCCATGCTCAGCACCTCGGCCGATGACCGGGTGTTCTACGCCATCTATCAGGATGGCGCCTTCCTGTCGGGCTATGAGGACCTCGCGTATTCAGACAGCCAGCCTTTCGAGACGCAGGTCATGCGCGGCTCCGACGTGCGCACGGTGAGCGCCAGCCGCACGCTCATTGGCGCGGACCGACGCACCGACATCCAGATCGTGCTCGCGCAGACGCAGGACGCGCTTTCGGAGACGCTGGACCAGATCTCCAGGAACGTGGCGCTCTTCGGGATTGGGTTCTTCGCATTGGCGGCGGCGCTGTCGTTCTGGGCGACCTCGGCCACCATCGGTCAGCTAGATAAGCTGACGAACTCGGTCACGCGGCGGGGCCCGCAAGACCTTAGCCCCTTCGCCAAACCTGTCCCGCAAGAGATGGCGCCTCTGGTGAAGTCTTTGAACTCACTGATGGGGCGGCTTGATCAATCGCTCAGCCAGTCGGAGGATTTCATCGCCGAGGCCGCGCACCGCGTGCGCACGCCGCTCGCCACCGTGCGATCCTACGCCGAGGCCACGCTCCAGCGCGTCGACAAGGAGGAAAACCGCGAGGCGATGCGATCGATGGTGAAGGCCATCGACGAAAGCTCCCGCGCGGCGGGGCAGCTACTCGACCACG
>JBCBFV010000048.1:0-12296 GCA_038527425.1 Pseudomonadota bacterium | reverse complement strand
GGCTCAGGAACCAAATCGGAGCCTGCTCCGGTTCGAGCGCACCCGGCAGCACTTCGACCAGTGAGCCTTCTTGAAGTTCGCGCGCCACAGCGAGGCGGGATTTGACCGCAAGCCCCAGACCATTCACCGCGGCGTCTGTCAGCATGTCGGAGTTTGAGACCGAAATATTGCGCTCGAACACGAGGCGGGGCGAATTGCCTGCGAGCTCCATCTGCATCTGCCAGGGAAGACAAACCCACAGCGCTTGGCGCAGGTCATCAACGCTCTTGGGCGCGCCAAACTGGTCGAGGAACTTCGGGGCCGCACAGATAATGCGTTCGTTGTCGCTGAGCTTGCGGGAGATCAGTGCGCTGTCGGCCAGCTTGCCCACGCGGATCGCGCAGTCCTGCCCTTCTTCCGCCAGCGAGACGTAGCGGTCCACGGTGAGGAACTCGATCGTCAGATCAGGGTGCTGCTGCCGGAAGGCGCCGAGATGAGGCATGATGAAGCGCGACAGGATCCAGGGGGACATGGTGACCCTGAGGTGACCGCGGAGCGTCGCAGAACGTCCACCCGCTTCGAATTCGGCCTCTTCGATATCCCGGAGTGCGGGCTCGATCCTCTCGAGGAAGAGGGCGCCTTCATCTGAGAGCGTGAAATTACGGCTGGACCGATGAAAGAGCTGGATGCCCAGGCGGGCTTCGAGTTTCGCAATTCTGTGGCTCGCGGTGGCTGCTGAGATGCCTTGGACCGAGGCGCCTGCGGTGATGCCGCCATGGCGGGCGACTGTGACGAAGGTTTGCAAATCCGGGATGGAGTACATTTGGATTTCTCGAACGATGGTTTCGAATTTTGGCCAGTTTATTCGAAATGTTCGATTGATGCATGTCAGGCGGCATCAAGAATGGGAGATGATCATGAAAAAGCTGCTGCTTTCTGTTTGTTTCGCCGGGGCGCTTTCTGCGCCGGCTCTTGCTGATGGGTTTGAGGTATTCCTCGAGTTCGAACGCGATGTGCCGCCCGGCAATCTCGCGATTGGACCGGATGGGCGGATGTTCATGTCGGTTCATGAGTTCTATGGGCCTGAGCTTCGCGTGGTCGAAGTGAAGCCTGATGGCTCAACGGTGCCGTACCCGACCGAGGCCTGGGCCCGGGCGCTATCGGATGATGGAGATGGGCTCAACGGTGTTCTTGGTTTGCGCGCGGACCGTGAGGGCATTCTTTGGATGCTTGACGGGCAGGGCGAGAACCAGACGGGCCGCGTGGTCGGGTGGGATACCAAGACTGAAACGCTCCACGCTGTGCATTACATCGGCCAACCCGTGGCGCGGCCCACGTCGTTCCTGAACGACCTGGCCGTGGATCGCGATCATGAGGCGATCTACATTTCTGACACGGGCGATGGCGCGAATTCGGCGCTGATCGTGCTGGATCTAGAGACCGGACGCTCGCGTCGGGTGCTTGAGGGGTCTGCGTTCACGACGCCCGAAGACATTCCGATGATCATCGACGGCAAAGAGGTTCTGCTGGGTGGAAATCCGGCCAAGATCGGTGTGAACCCGATCACCATCGATCCGACGAACACCTGGGTCTATTTCGCACCGATGACGGCCACTGCGATGTACCGCGTGGCGACCGCCGACCTGCTGGATGAGAGCCTGAGCGACGAGGAGCTCGCCGCGCGGGTAGAGCGGTACGGCGACAAGGTGATCTCTGATGGGTCCACGGTCGATGCGGCGGGTAATGTCTACATCACCGCCATGACGGACAACGCGATCGGGGTGACGAAACCGGATGGCACCTACGAGGTGCTCTACCAATCCGACGCAGAGCTTCCTTGGCCCGATGGCTTCTCCATGGGCGTGGACGGCTATGTCTACGCCACGATCAACGAGCTGCACCGGTCTCCGGTTCTCAACGGCGGGGAAGATGCTTCTGTCGGCACCTACCGTATCGTGCGGTTCGAGGCGCTGGGCGCATCCGTGAGCGGACGATAGGTCCGTCGGACGGGCGGGACGGCACTCTTGGCTGACGCCAATTCGTCCCGCCCACCGTCCCCGGCGAAGGATCGGACGGCTTGCCTTTCTGGGCAGGCAAATGTGCGTTCGAAACACGGGGTGCCGTTGAGTGATGACATGTATAGACTGGCGCCCGCACGGCAGTGCACTTTGCGGCGGTGTCTCAACCCCCTCAGTGGTGCCTTCATTAAGTCGGGCGCGTTTCCTCCCGCGCAGCGCGTTGTGGACTTGAGACCTCATGAGGGGCGCTTGTTCTTTGTAACAGTTCTGTAAAAGGTCGCGCCCATGAGTTTGGGCGTCTTCCTTGCGATTCTATTTGCCGCAGCGCTGCATGCGAGTTGGAATGCCATCGTCAAAGGCGGGGCGGATAAGACGCTCGCCATGGGGGCGGTGGTCTTGGGGCATGTGCCCATCGCGCTGATTGCCATCTTCTTTGTGCCGTTCCCGAGTGCTGAGACATGGCCCTACATCGCGGCGGGTGTGGCGCTGCACATGGGCTATCAGCTTTTCCTCATTCAGTCGTATCGGCACGGGGATCTCACGCAGGTCTATCCCATTGCGCGCGGCGTGGCGCCATTGATCGTGACAGTGATTTCGCTGTTGGTGCTGGGCGTGGCCTTGTCGGGGTGGCAGGTGGCAGGTGGCGGCGGTGAGCTGCATTGCAGTGGGCATCATCGCTCTGGGCCTCCTGCGGAGCGCGGACGGGGTGCGCAATCCGAAGGCGGTTTTCTTTGCCTTGGGCACTGGCGTCTTCATTGCCTCATACTCCCTGATCGACGGGACGGGCGCGCGCGTGGGTAGAAGCTCGGTCGCGTATTACTCGTGGCTCTCGGTCATCAACGGGGTGACCATGTCGGCCTATATGATGTGGGCCGCACCCGGCACGATCCGCGCGATCGGGCGGGAGGGGAAGGTTCTTTTCTTCGTGGGAGGCGGGGTGTCTTATCTGGCCTATGCCATCGTGACCTGGGCCTTCACGCAGGCGCCCATCGCGCTGGTGACGGCGCTGAGAGAGACGAGCATCATCATCGCGCTGTTCATCGGGGTCATTTGGCTGGGCGAAAGGCTCACCCCCGGGAAGATCGCGGCGACCATCGCCGCGGTCTTTGGTGCTGTGCTGCTCCGGCTCGCGGTTTAAGGGTCAGCCGTCTTCCATGGGGCCGCCGGCCTCTTTCCAGGCGGGCACGCCGCCGCCGTTGCGGACGTCATTGTAGCCCATGTCGATCATCGTCTTGCCGGCCAGCGCCGCCTGACCGCCTGCGCCGCACACGAGGATGTAGGGGGCGTCAAAGTCGAGCCAGTCTTTGAAGAGCGGTGTGGCCGGGTCGGCGGCGAATTCGATCAGGCCGCGGGGCAGTCGCTGGGCGCCTGCGACGGTGCCTGTCTGCGCGATCGAGGCGCTGTCGCGGACGTCGATGAAGGTGGCGCCGCCTTCTGCGTGGATTGCGATGCCTTCTTCGGGGGTGACTTTGCCCACGACGGCATTGGCCTCGCCCATATAGTCCTTGGCAGTTTTCATGGTGATCTCCTTTGTCTTCTCCCTAATGGTGGGGACGCGGCCGCCCGATGAAAAGGGGTGTTGACGGAATCGGACCACGGGTGCATACGCGCGCTCTGTCGTCACCGGGTTTCCCGCGGCGGCAACTGTCCGAGACGGTGGGTGGTGCGTGAACACCATAAGTCCTGCCTGAGATGGGAAAGAACAACTCTCTTGAGGCTCCTCCGAGCTGAAGGATCGTTGCCCGTTCGGACTCTGGTCACGGCATGAGCCGGGGCTGAATTGAGCCGGAGGGGGCGACCCTTCCAAACTTGGAGTGAAACTGTGGATAGAGCCCAGAAAGAGAAAGTGGTCGAGGAACTCGGCCAGATCTTCGAAAGCTCTGGCGTTGTCGTCGTTGCAAAATACGAAGGCATGACCGTCGCAGAAATGCAGGACCTGCGTGCTGGCCTTCGGGAAGCAGGCGGGGCCGTGCGTGTTGCCAAGAACAGGCTCGCCAAAATCGCGCTTCAGGGCAAGCCGAGCGAAAGCATCGGTGAATACCTGGAGGGCATGACCCTTCTCGCTTACTCCGAAGACCCCGTGGCAGCAGCCAAGGCGGTCAAGGCGTTCTGCAAAGACAACAAGAAATTGGAAGTCTTGGGCGGCGCAATGGGCGAGACGGCTCTCGACGCCAAGGGTGTCGACGCGGTCGCTGAAATGCCATCCCGTGAGGAGCTTATCGCTTCCATCGTGGGCTGCATCGGCGCACCTGCTTCGAACATCGCTGGCGCGATTGGCGCACCTGCAAGCAACATCGCAAGCATCCTGTCGACGATTGAGGACAAGGCTGCGGCCTAACCTCGACGCTGGAAACACATTAGAGAAACGGAGCCTAAAATGGCTGATCTTAAAGCACTGGCCGAACAAATCGTTGGCCTCACCCTCCTGGAAGCCCAGGAACTCAAGACCATCCTCAAGGATGAGTACGGCATCGAGCCCGCAGCTGGCGGCGCTGTGATGATGGCTGGCCCTGCAGGCGGCGACGCCGGCGGCGCAGCAGAAGAAGAGAAGACCGAGTTTGACGTCATCCTCGTCTCCGCAGGCGCATCCAAGATCAACGTGATCAAGGAAGTCCGCGGCATCACCGGCCTCGGCCTCAAAGAAGCCAAAGAGCTCGTCGAAGCTGGTGGCAAGGCCGTCAAAGAAGGCGCGTCCAAGGACGAAGCCGAAGAGATCAAAGGCAAGCTGGAAGCAGCTGGCGCCGAGGTCGAACTCAAGTAATCCGGTTCGGATCTACTTTGAGAAGGGCGTCCCGTTTGGGGCGCCCTTTTTCGTTTTGGCGGGCTGGTTTTCGCCGACGAAAATTTGGGCATCTGAAAGGGGCCCATTGTCACAATGGCGTCGTGAACCGGCGACTACCGTCCGTCCTGCAAGGAATCATTTCTGACCCAGCAGGAGATCCAAATGTCCCAAATCGATTACGACGCACTCTCTTTCGATGAGGAAGATGAGATCATTTCGCCCCGTGGCTCCGAGCACGGATTTGATGAGGTTGTAGAGCGCGCCATTTCGCGCCGCGGCTTCCTTGGCGGTGTGCTGGCCTTTGGCTCTGGCGCGGCGGTCATGGGCACGGCGGCGCTTCAGGGCTCCACCGCGATGGCTCAGCAGATGAGCCGGTTTGCCTTTGATCAGCTCGCCCCGCAGACCGATGGCACGGTGCATGTGCCCGAGGGCTACACATGGGACGTGCTTGTGCGCTGGGGGGATCCGCTCTTCTCCGACGCGCCTGCTTTTGACAGCGAGACTGGTATCCCGACGGCGGGCTCGGACCGTGTCTTCGGGGAGAACACCGATGGGATGGAGCTCTTCCACAAGGGCGGCACGCAGCTTCTCGTGGTGAACAGCGAGTATGTGAACGCGAAGATCAACCTGCCGGCTGAGCAGGAGGGCAAGCCAGTCTCCGCCGATGACGTTGTCCGCCTCCAGAACTTCCAAGGCGTCACGGTCATGGAAGTGACCGAGGGCGCGAACGGGTGGGAGGTCGTCGTCGACAGCCCCTACAACCGTCGCATCCACCACCGCACCCCGATGGAGATTGCGGGTCCAGCCGCCGGTCACGACCTGCTAAAGACCGCGGCTGACCCGACCGGCACGCAGTCGCTCGGCACGTTCAACAACTGCGGTTCGGGTCGCACGCCTTGGGGCACCTACCTGACCTGCGAAGAGAACTTTAACGGCTATTTCGGCGCGACCGTGGAGCCCGAGCTCGATGAAGTGACCGCGGCAGGCTTTAAGCGCTACGGCGTGCGCACGAGCGTCGATGAGGGCCGCTATAACTACCACGGTTTTGACGAACGCTTCGACATCTCCAAGAACCCCAACGAGCCGCATCGCGCGGGCTACATCGTGGAGATCGATCCCTGGAACCCGGATGCCACGCCCGTCAAGCACACGGCGCTGGGCCGCTTCAAGCACGAGAACGCAGCGTATGCGCTGAGTCCTGAGGGGCAGGTCGTGGTCTATATGGGCGACGATGAGCGTGGGGAGTACATGTACAAGTGGCTGAGCCGCGATGTTTATGTGCCCGGCGGCGATACCTCGACGCTTCTGAGCGAAGGTCAGCTTTTCGTGGCTAAGTTCAACGATGATGGCACCGGCACCTGGGTCGCGCTGACGCCGGAGGACACCGGCATGTCCGAGGCCGAGATCGCGGTGTTCACGCGCGTTGCGGCAACGCAAGTCAGCGCCACGACGATGGACCGGCCCGAGTGGATCGCGGTGAACCCGACGGCGGTGGAGGCCTATTGCTGCCTCACCAACAACTCCCGCCGTGGGGCGCTGAATGACGATGGCACCGTGCGCACCAATGCCGCCGGGGAGCCCATGGTCCCCAACGCGCCTAACCCGCGCGAGGTCAACCGCTATGGTCAGATCGTGCGCTGGCGTCCTCACAACGACGACCACGGTGCGGCGACCTTTGATTGGGACCTCTACGTGATGGCGGGCAACCCGACCGTGCATGCGGACGGCCCCTATGCGGGATCGGCCAATATCAATGCGGGCAACCTCTTCAACTCGCCTGACGGGATGCAGATCGACTCCACGGGTCTGATCTGGATCCAGACCGATGGCGACGATGATAACGAGGGTGATTTCGCTGGCATGGGCAACAACCAGATGCTCGCCGGTGATCCAGTAACGGGTGAGATCCGACGCTTCCTCACGGGCCCCAATGGGTCTGAGGTGACGGGTCTGACGTGGTCAGCTGACAAGCGTACGATGTTTGTCGGCATTCAGCATCCGGGTTCCCCCTTCCCGGATGGCGAGGGGTCCCTACCTCGCTCAGCAATCGTCGTCGTCACGCGCGATGACGGTGCCCTCGTGGGCTAAACTCACCGTCCCAGTGAGTTTCGGGGCGTCCCAATCGGGGCGCCCTTTTTCGTTGCAGCTAGTCTTGGGGGAGGGCGCGCACGCCTTTGGCCACCATGGCTGCGCCCACACCAAAGAGCCCTAACGCAGCGATCTTATGCGGATCAAGCCACCGCGTACGGGCTTGCCGAACGGTGCATAGCGACAAAAGCGCAAAGGCCGTGAGGGAAAGGGCGTCCAACACGAGAAAGGTCAGCCCCAGGATCAGGCTTTGGAGCAGTATGCTTCCCTCCGGTGCAATGAAAGCAGGGAAGAGGGCCACAAAAAATACGATGGCTTTGGGGTTTGAGACGCAGGTAAAGAAGCCCGCCCAGAAGGTGGCCGTGTCGCTTGCCTGAGCTGGTCTTCGCGGGGCCGTTAGGCTGCGCCATCCCATGTAGACCACAAAGAGGCCGCCGATGATCTGGAGGGGTGGCAGGATGAAGTCAGCGAGCGACACAAGTACGGAGATGCTGCTCGCAGCGATCAGAATGTGGATGACGGTGCCCAGCCCATCCCCTGCGATCGTCACCAAGGCCCCTCTTGATCCATGGCGTAGCGCTTGGGCTGCAGCAAAGGCGGCCGAGGGCCCAGGGACGGCCACAAAAAGCAGCGTCGTCGAGAGGAATGCGAGGTAGAGAGCGAAGTCCATGATCGCACTCTAGTCTTGCAGCAAGAGATTGCCCACTGGGCAATGATGCGGTGCCCGGTTCAGACGTTTCACCATCGCAGTCGATTGACGCGAGCCTGCAGGTTCGGGCAACCAACTAAAGTTGATAATTTTAGTGCGATTTATCTTGCGCCCTGCGCCGCATCGCGGCATGTGTGCCCGCGCCTGCCACAGTACCTGCAGCCACGGCCCCCCTTTGCACTGAAACGCAGGAGCTCGTGACGCTATGCTGTCTGGTCTTGTCGCCCTCGATCAAATCGCCGCCCAGAAGGGAGATGGCCTGAACCCCAAGCTTCGGGAGCTTCTGACGCGGGGGAGGTCCCACGAAGCCCAAGGCGCGGTGACATTGCCAACGGTTCAGGCCTCCGCAGGCCCCGCAGAGCAGCGCGCTACCCCAGAGGAGCTGGAGGCAGCAGGCATTCCCATATTGGCAACCGTGACTGCGCCAGTGGCCACAAAGAAAGCCGCGCCGTAGGCCCCGTAATCCGGGACGCTAGCTCTTCTTCTGCAAATGTACGTAGGTTTCTTCGAAGCGTTTGGTGAGGTGGGTGCCGGCTTGGATTTCTTCGTCGGACCCAGAGGGTGCGACGTTGGCTTCATAGTTCGGGTTGAAAAAGAGCGGGATGGAGACCCGTTCTTCCGAGCCGCCCACGACGCGGTGGACGGTGGCACGGACGGCGCCCTCGGTCCACATCTCCAGCATCTCGCCGAAGTTGATGATGAAGTGGCCTGGGTCTGCCTGTACGGCGAGCCACGAGCCATCGAGAAGCTCCACCTCCAAACCTGGCACCCCGTCGGTAGCCAAGAGCGTCAGGCAGCCATAGTCGGTATGGGCGGCGATCCCGAAATCCTTCTCATTGGCCGACGCTGGCCGAGGCGGGTAGTAGTTGCCGCGCAAGAGCGCCATGGGACGGGTGAATTTGTCCGTGAAATAAGTGGCGTCTTGACCAGTCGCGAGCGCGATCCCGGTCAGCATGTCTTGGGCCACTCCCATGGCCTCCCTTAGATAGCTTTCGACCTCCTGACGGAAGGCCTCCATGCCCTCGGGCCACAGGTTGTCGGCATAGACGGCGAGCTCTCGCGCGCGCATCGGGTCGTCCGCGGTAAGCTCGAACCCGCAATCAAAGACCTGCTTGTAGTCGGGGTTGGCGTTCGGATCGACCTGTTCGGAATGCGGAGCGCCCCAGCCCCGGTTCGCGCCGGTCTTGGCCATGTCGATCTTTTGCTTTTTTGCCTCTGGCAGGCGGAAGAAGTCGCGGTAAGCCTCTAGCGCACGAGTGACGCGTGCGGCGTCGAGCGGGGTGTTGGCAAGCGTCAGAAAGCCGATCTCCCGCGCGGCTTCCCCCAGCATCTTGAGCGTTTCAGGATCCCGTCGCGTCATGGCGGCGAAATCGATCACGGGCACCTGGGCTTGTGTCATATTGGGACTTCTTTCTCAGCAGCGTAGGCAGGGCGACCTGCGCATGACGGATGCGCTGGGCCGCGTCAACCTAGGCCGCTTTGCGGCGGCGCTGTCGGCGCGGTCTGCCACCTTTGGGCGCGCCTTGAGGCTTGGACTTCGACTTGGGCTTGCCTTGGCGCTGGGCCTTTGGCGCGCCTTGCGGTTTGCGCGGCCCGCCACCGGTGCCGCCGCCGCTGCGCCGACGGTTTCCGCCATTGCGTTTCTTATGCGGTGGCTGGGCGGCGTCGGGTCGTTCGCCTTCGGCCACGGGGATCTCTAGCTTCATGACCTTCTCAATGGCCATCAGATACCCGACCTCGTCCGCCGCGCAGAAGGCGATCGCCTCGCCCTCGCGCCCGGCGCGCGCGGTGCGGCCGATGCGGTGCACATAGTTCTCGGGCACCTCGGGCAGGTCGAAGTTGATCACATAGGCCACGCCCGGGATGTCGATGCCGCGGGCGGCGACGTCGGTGCAGACGAGGATGTTGATCTCCCCCTCTTTGAAGGCCTTGAGCGCGCGGTCGCGTTGGCCCTGGCTTTTGTTGCCGTGGATCGAGGCGGCTTTGTAGCCGTCCGCCACGAGGCCCTTCATCAGCCGCTCGGCGCCGTGCTTGGTGCGGCAGAAGACGAGTGTGAGTTCGTCGGTGAGGACGTCGCGCAGTTTGCGGGGTTTACCCGCCTTTTCGACGAAATAGAGGCTCTGCGTGATTTTGTCGGCGGCCTTGCCGGGAGGGGAGACCTGCACCTTGACCGGATCGCTGAGGTAGTGGCCTGAGAGCTCCTCCATTTCCTTCGACATGGTCGCGGAGAAGAGCATCGTTTGCCGTGGCGTCCCCAGCGCCGGGGCGATTTTGCGCAATGCGTGGATGAAGCCCATGTCGAGCATCTGGTCGGCTTCGTCGAGCACCAGTTGGAAGGTGCGCGACAGGTCCACGGCCTCACGATCCATCAGGTCGATGAGGCGGCCGGGGGTCGCCACGAGGATGTCCGTGCCACGCGTCAGGAAGGCGATCTGTTTGTTGATCGATTGCCCGCCGATGACGGTCGAGACTTTGAGCGGCGTGCCTTTCACAAGCGGGCGCAGGTTCTCGGCGATCTGGTTCACAAGCTCCCGCGTGGGGGCGAGCACGAGGGCTTTCACAGAGCGAGGGTGCGGTTTGCCGGGTTGCGCCATGAGCGCGTCCACAAGCGGCAGGCCAAAAGCCAGAGTCTTGCCGGTGCCGGTTTGGGCGAGGCCCATGACGTCGCGGCCCTCAATCGCCAGCGGGATCGCCTTCGCCTGGATCGGCGTGGGCTGCGTAAGGTTGGCGCGTTCTAGCGCCTTCAGGAGGGTCGGCCCGAGGCCGAGATCTTCAAAGCTATTCAAAACGTATCCTTGCCCGCAGTGCGGGCGCGGGCCGCGGGGGCCCATGAGGGTGCGCCCCGGCCACCACATGCCGGGCGCATCCCGGAACGTCGGCCAAAGCGTCAGGACCCTGCGTGATGGGGAACTGGATGTTCGCGTCGTCGCTGGGGGGCATCTTTGGCCCGGCAAGCTCACGCGGCTGCGCAGCGACACCCGGCACATGGGACCTATAGGTTGAAAGGTCAACTGCGAGCGGCAACTGATCCGCAAACGGGTAAACGCTATGCTCTCAGCGACACGCTCGCCTGACTCCATTTAGGGGTGCCCGAGCTTTTGAGTTCGGGGTCGCAGTGATAAGGGCGGCTTATGGCAAAGATCGTCGACATATCGCTCGCTGCCGTGGTGCAGGAGAAGCCCGAATACTCCTGGTCACCGCTCATGCCTGAGGTGCTCAACACGGACACGCTCGTTCGGGTGCGAGATGCTGATGGCTATGAAGGGTTCTCTAGCGTCTGCACGTTCACGGAGTACGGACCCGATCACTCTGTTGTGGAGGGGATGCGATCGCTTTGCCTTGGGCTTCTCAAAGCCGGCGATTTAAGCGCAGAGGAACACTGGACGTGGATGCAGGGCCGCCGTCCCGGGGTGAGCGATGTCGCCATTGCAGGCCTCGACATCGCGCTCTGGGACTTGGCCGCGCGACGCGCCGGACAACCCCTGCACCGCCTTCTTGGCGGCACGCGGGATGCCATCCCAGTATATGCTTCTATGCCGATCATGGATGGCCCGGACGACTACATCGCCATGATCACTGATCTGGCGGGGCAGGGGATCCGGGGCTTTAAGTTCCACTATAAGTCGGTGCCGGACATTGATGCGGCCTTGATTGAAGCAGTTGCGGCCGCGTTCTCCGGGCAAGGCCTTGAGTTCATGTTTGATGCTGAGGGCCAGTATGATGCGCCGGGCGCTGCGAAAGTGGCCAAACTGATGGCCGAGCACGGCTTTGTCTGGCTGGAGGCACCATTCGACGATCACGATTGGGCGGCGTACCTGGCTCTTAAAGACAGCGTTGATCTGGATATCATTCCAGCAGGAAATTCCGTCGTCGCCGAAAGCCATCTCGATCGCGCCATCGAGGCGGGCTGCTGGTCGGCGCTGCGCCTTGATACCGCCACGGCGAGTGGCATTACGCCGGTACGCCGCATTTTTGAGAAAGCTCGGGCTGCTGGCCTTAACCTGGAACTTCAATCCTGGGGCAGCTCTATCTCAACCGCCGCCAACCTGCAGCTCGCCTTGGCGTTCGAGAACTCCAGCACCTTTGAGGTGCCGGTGCCGCGGTCGGACTTTGCGGTTCCGGGGTGTTCGGCGTTTGAGATCATCGACGGCACGGTGGCCGCGCCCACAAAACCAGGCCTTGGGCTGGAGGTGGACTGGGAACAGGTGAAAAAAGCGTCAAGTTTAGTGAGGAAGTACTCACTTACCCCATAAACTGAGTTCGTACGCTTGATATCTTTTTAACCCTGCACTAACTGCAAGGTTCCGCTGGGGACGATTGATTCGTGCCCAGCTTTTTGCGTCGCATAGCTATTGGAGCCACTCACCACCGCCACAACAGCCAGACGCCTTTCAAAAAAAGCTGCCACAGCATGCCCTTTCAGGCAAGGGGCAGTTTTTTTGGGAAGAATGTCGGGACGCATGCTCTGGGCCCGCATGCACGGATAGACACCTTCCCTCATAGGTCTTTGAGGGTTTGCAGCCGAATGCCCCGCGGTTTGCTGCCACACAAAGATGGAGTGCGATAGCGCATGGGACAGACATTTCTCGGTCAGAAACGTCTTCGTAAATACTACGGCAAGATCCGCGAAGTTTTGGAGATGCCGAACCTCATCGAGGTACAGAAATCCTCGTATGACCTTTTCCTAAACTCTGGCGACCAGCCTGACCCCACCGATGGG
>JBCBFV010000047.1:0-12312 GCA_038527425.1 Pseudomonadota bacterium | reverse complement strand
GCCCACCGGCACGACATCCTTGGTGGTGTAGCGGCCCATGGAGGCCCAAGGCTCGGTCACCGAGCCGCAGGAGAGCCAGCTATAGGACATCTCGTAGGCGCCGAAGGGCAGCACTTCGCCCCAGAACACGCCGTTCTCCACGGGAACTGCACGCGCATCAATACCGGCGCGCTGCAGCTGCTCTACGACAACATCAATCGTGCGCGTGTATTCCGTTGAGGCGGAGTTGACGTGGATGTCTACGCCCAGACGCTCCCCATCTTTCTCGTAATAATCGCCGTTCTTGGACCAGCCTTCACCTTCGATCAGAGCCTGACCGGCGGCAACGTCAGCGGAGCTTGGCAGCCCATAGCCCGCCTCAACCACGGCATCGACGAACGGCGCCATGGATCCATACTGAGCGAACATCGTCCGGCTCGGCTCCGTGGTGCCCTCATAGGCCACATTCACGATCTGTGACCGATCGATAATCGAGGCCACCGCGCGGCGCATATTGGCATTGTCCCAGGGTGCGACGGTCGTGTTGATCTCGAGCTGTCGCGCACAGGGATCTGCCGCCGAATACGGGAAGCCAGAGTGCCAGGCAGTGACGTTCGGGTTCTGAGCCTGAACGGCCTCGAACGTGCCAATGGTGACGTTCTGTGCGGCATCGAGCTGGTTTGAGGCGATCAGCTGTGCACGGCTCTCTTCGCCGCCGGACTCAAGGAAGATCACGCGCTCGGGCGCTGGGAGATCCATGAAGCCCGTCTTTGCGCCCCACCAATCGTCATTGCGATCCCAGATGGCCCGGTTTGAGGCCGCGGAGGTGAAGGTGTAGGGCCCCGTGCCGATGGGCGGGAAGAACGCGAACGTGGCAGGGTCCTCACCAGCCCACACATGCTCAGGCATGATCAGGAAGGAGCCGAAAATACGGACGCCGAAGTTCTCCACCACAAAACGCGGGTTGGCGTTGTTGAGCGTGAAGCGGACGGTCGTGTCGTCGATCTTTTCAACGGAGGCGACCTGCGCGCGGATTGTCGATGCCTCACGCGAAGAAATCTCTTCGTTCTCAAGCGCCATGTTGACGGTGAAGACGACATCATCGGCGTTGAATGCCTCGCCGTCCGACCACTCGACCCCGTCGCGGAGGGCAATCGTCCAGACCGCGCCGTCTTCGTCTGAATTCGCCTCGAGCGCGAGCCATGGATCCAGCTCGCCGGTACCGTAGTTCAGGATGAACAGTGGCTCCCACATCGTCTGATGGGCGCCGTGCTCGCGCTTGGTGCCGGGCGTGAACCAGTTGAAGTTTTCAGGGTCAGAGATCGTGCGGTCCAGATCGAAAATGACCGTGTTCTCGCGCGACACGCTCTGCGATGAGGCCACCGAGGCCACAAGCGCGAAGGCGGACGCCGTCAAAAAGAGCTTCTTCATTTATTTCCTCCCAAAAGTGTGGGGCTTCCGCCCCTTAAAGCCCAAAGTTAACGCAGATAGTCCATCACAAGGACTTGCGTCTTTTCAGGCAAATCAGATCGGGTCAGCGTGACCCGAGGTGAGCAAGCAAACTCAACATCGTCATCGTTGAAGTGGGCGAGAAAGCTCTCGATCCACATGGTATTGCGCGGCTTGTAGGTGAGCGTGCGAAAGTGCATCGGGATCACCAACTTTGGTTGCACGCGATGGATCATCTCCATCAGGTCGGGCAGCAGGATCGTCAGATAGCCCCCTGCCAGCGCGAAGAGAATGTCGGTGTCTTCAAAGAATTCCTGCTGCTTGAGCGTCAGCGGATTGCCGACATCGCCCATATGCGCGCATTTGAGGCCGTCGAGCGCGAACCGGTACATGCCGTTTTGGCCCGGAACCTCGTGTTCGGGATGATGATCCCACTCCGCCGCCTCAATCGCGGTGATCTCAACACCCTTCGCTTCGGTCTTTCCGCCGTTTTGCGCAATAGTCAGCGCGTTCACGATCTCGGGCTGCCCCTGGATCAGATCGCCCCGGCAGTGTGCACTGTCGTCATCCGACGACATGATAACGAGGTCCGCCGGCTCCGTGATCGGCGGGTACCCTACGCCCTCAGGGGTGTAAGGGTCGGTGACGATCCGTGGTCCAGTTTCCGGCGCCAGCCCGAAAGCGGCATGGCCGTACCAAGTGATGTCCATTCAGTTATTTCCCACCACATGAGGCGAGGTCGTCGCGGTGATGTCGTTGTTGTCGGGCCGCGGGAACGTCTTCCAGGCTTTCGCCTCGCCTCGGCACAGGATCGCCTCAACCCCCTGCGCCCAAGCATCATCAGTGATCTGCACCTCCGGCGGGCAATAGCGCAGCGTCAGCCCGCAGCGGCGGCGGTCACTCGCGTTAGGCAGGGATCCATGAACCAGCATGTCGGCATGGAGCGATACCTGCCCGGCCTTCAGTGAATTGGTGAAGGGTTCCCCAAGTTCGTCGGCACCCGCAGTCTCCTGATGGAAAACAGCCTTGCTGCCTTCAGTGGCGCGGACCCGGAAAGCGCCCTTGTCATGCGTGCTCGGAATAAAGCGCATGGCCGAATTCTCGGCATCCGCATCATCGATGGCAAGCCAAACCGTCACGGTGCGCGCGGGAGACAGTTTCCAGAACGAGGCGTCCTGATGCCAAGGTACTGCTTTGGGATCATTAGGTCTTTTAGACAGGATCGCGGAGGCCCAGCACAGGATGTTGGGGCCGAGGATATCCTCGACCAGATCGAGGATCCGAGGGTCAGTGGCGATATCATAAAGGCCAGAAAGCCGCGCTTGGTAGCAATTGATGCCATAGGCGCCGCTCTCCCCCATGTCGCGCATCAGGCCATCAGCATAGGCCCGAATTTCGGCGATTTCTGCGGCAGAGAAGACGTCAAAAGGCTGCACAAAGCCCAAGGAGTTATACCCCTCGATCTGGGAGGGAGAGAGGGTCTTTGGCGCTGGGGACACGACGGGCGCAAAAGAGAGATCGAGGGGTATTTCGAGTGTTTCTGACATGAGTCGCTCAGTTCTTTTGCGTTACGATACTGCCTGTTTTTTGCGCATAGCAGCGCAGCCGTTTGACGTAAGACTGCACTATTTTGATATTTTTGTGCTGCAGTGCCGCAAGGGTTTGCTAATCTTGAACCATGTTAACCGAGAGATATAAGCTCGCGTCCTACCTCAAAGAGGACGAGACGTTTCACTACGCCCGCAAAGCCCTGTCCAAGCGCTTTCCTGCGCGGGCCCATGACCACGACTACTTTGAGGTATTCATCGTGATCCGGGGCCGCACGGCTCACTGGATCAACGGGGTGATGCAGAACTTGCATCAGGGCCAACTCGTCTTTGTACGCCCCTCTGACGCCCATGCGTTCAAAGCGGCCCGCGAGGGCTGCGAAATCATCAACGTCATGTTCCGCAAAGAGACCGTCGCGCACCTCGTCTCGCGCTACCACGATACGCTTGCCGGGCGGCTGTTTGATGCACCAGGCCCCCTGCCCGAACTCCACACGCTGGGTCCCCGCCGGTTTGAACGCGCGCTCGCGGTCGCCACGCAGCTTCAGACAGCGGACCGCGCTTTGGCGCGGATTGAGGAGTTTTTGCTAGTCTTGGCCAACCGCGTCGCCTCCCCCGAACGTCAGATCGTCATCTCGGGGCCGGGCTGGTTTTCAGCGGCTTGTTCGGCCGCGCAGCACGTCGAGGTCTTCGCTCAGGGCGCGCCGGGCTTCATCGAGGCGGCCGGACGCTCGCACGAGCACGTTTGCCGGACCTGCAAAGAGGTGTTGGGGATCACCCCCACCGAATACATCAATCGGATCCGCATGGATCACGCCGCGCGGCTTCTCAGGACCGAAGACACGAGCATCGAGAAGGTCGCCAGCATATGCGGCTTCGAGAACACGAGCTACTTTTACCGCCTCTTCGCGCGCCAATTTGGGGCGACACCCAAGCGCTACCGATCGACCCACAAACGCGATCCGTTTGCAGCGATGGACTAGGCGCGCAGGCGCCAGATGATCAGGCCCGCCGCACAGATCACAATCGCACCGATGATCGTCTCCAGGTCCGGCACAGTGCCGAAGACGAGCCATCCTGCGAGGCTCAGATAGATCACGAAGGAATAGCCGAAGGGCATTAGCGTTGAGGCCCCGGCATAAGCGTGGGCGCGCGTTAAGGCCTCGTGCCCGGCCCAAGCAAAGGCGCCGATGGCAAAGAGCAGTACCCAGCCCAGGATCGTCTCCGGGTTTTCCCAGAAGAGATATCCCGCAGGCGCCAGCACAGCCGTGCCCAAGACCCCGGTATAAAACTGCATGAGCCCGGGCCGCACCTGCCCTGTCAGCATGCGCGTCAGAACCGCGTAAAGCGACATGGCTGTTGCGGGATAGAGCATCATCAGAGCGTATAGGTTCACCTCTTCGCCGAACGGGCGCACGATGATCAGCACACCAGCAAAACCGAAGACAATCGCGCCCACATGGCCGATGCCGATCCGTTCCCCCAAAATGAGCCACCCGAGAAAACAGGTGATCACCGGCGCAAGGTAAAGGATCGCCGCGGTCACTGAGAGCGGCAGTTGCCCCAAAGCATAAAAGTTCACGATAGTCGCCGAGATCAGGCAAAAGGCCCGAAAGCCCACCAGCGCATGGGTGCGCCAAGAAAGCGCAGCGCCCGGCACCCGGCCCATGTCCACGCAGGTGATACCAAGATGGACCGCATAGCGCATGAAGGCCAACTGGAGCACGGCCAGCCCTGCGCCGGAAAGCCACTTTGTCGATGTGTCCACAAAGGCAAACAGCAAGTTTGCCAACAGGATCAACAAGATGGCATGGCCGAGCCGGGCCGTGGGGGCGGCCGTATCAGCCACGCCCCATCTTCTTGGCGTAATGGTCGATCAGCTGCGGGACCATGGCTTCTGCCAATCCGCTGTCGCGGGCTTCTTCCAGCATGGCCAACCCAGAAGGTGCCATGATCGAGGGGGCGCCAGCGTCCTGTGTCATGCGGTTGTAGTAGCCCACATCCTTGGCGGCGTTCTTGATTGAGAAGGCGAGTTTCGTGGGATCCCCCTCCACGGCATATGCCTTCATGAAGTCGAAGAAGCCGTTGCCCACAGGGCCTGCGGCGATGACGTCATAGACTTGGCTACGATCTACGCCCGCGTTATCGGCGGTGACAAAGGCCTCCGCGAAGAGGTTTGCCATGGATTGCGCCACGAAGTTGTTGATCAGCTTGATGACATGGCCATTGCCTAGCTTGCCCAGGTGGAAGACGTTCTCGCCCACGGCCTCAAGCACGGGTTTGGCCTTCGCGAAAGCCGCCTCATCGCCTGCGCACATCAGGTTCAACTTGCCTTCACGGGCGTGAGACGGCGTACGCCCAATGGGGGCATCGAGATAGGTCGCGCCGGTCGCTGCGACTTCATCCCCCAAAGCGATGGTCGAGGCTGGCAATGAGGTGCCGAAATCGATCACTATCTTGCCGCCTGAGAGGCCCGCGATAACCCCATCATCCCCCCTCATACGGCTTTCGACGTGGTCCGAGGTGCCCATGCAGATCATGATGATGTCGGAGGCCTGGGCGAGCTCCTTGGGGTTGGCGGCTTCCGTCGCGCCGCGCGCGATAGCTTTGTCGAGCTCCGTCCGGTCGCGGTTGCCCAGCACGGTGAGCGCGTAACCCTCGTCCTGAAAGCGCGCGACCATGGCGCCTCCCATCAGACCAAGGCCGATGAAGCCGATATGAGGTTTGGACATGGGAAGCTCCTTCTTTAGCGAATGTCTCGCAACCCATTGGGTTGCCTAGTATTTCTTGTGCGCGTCACATCGTGGCGCCGATTTGCCAGGGGACGAATTCGTAGTCGCCAAGGCCCTGCGCCTCGGACTTCGACTGTTCACCTGAGGCCACGCGCAGGATCATCTCGTACATCTCGCGCCCCATGGCTTCGATGCTGATGCCCTCGGTGAGAACGCGGCCTGCGTCTACGTCCATGTCTTCGGACATACGGCGGGCCATTTCGCTGTTGGTGGCGATTTTGATCGTGGGTGCGGGCTTAGAGCCGAAGGCCGATCCGCGGCCTGTGGTGAAGCACACGATCTGGCAGCCGCCTGCGATTTGGCCTGTCACAGAGGCCGGGTCGTAGCCGGGCGTGTCCATGAAGGTGAAACCCGGCGCCGTGACTTGTTCTGCGTATCTATAGACAGCAGTGAGCGGGGACGTCCCGCCCTTGGCTGCCGCACCGAGCGATTTCTCAAGGATCGTCGTCAGCCCGCCCGCTTTGTTGCCCGGCGACGGGTTGTTATCCATCGAGCCTTTGTTGCGGGCGGTGTAATCTTCCCACCAGCGGATCAGATCGATGAGCTTCTCACCCGTCTTCTGGTCAGCCGCCCGTGCCGCAAGGAGGTGTTCGGCGCCGTAAATCTCGGGCGTCTCGGCAAGCACGCCAGTGGCACCCTGCCCGGCGAGCAAATCGCAGGCATGGCCAAGTGCCGGGTTCGCGGTGATCCCTGACCACCCGTCCGAGCCCCCACATTGCAGCGCGACCTTGAGGGCGGAAACAGGGCAAGGCTCCCGCTTGGCCTCATTGGCGACGGGCAACATTGCCTCGATCCGGCGGATACCGACCTCAACTGTCTTCCGGAGGCCCGCCACGTTCTGGATATTGAGCGCCTCAAAGGTGGGCCCGCGCTTCAGGCCGTAGGCTTCGAGCAGCCAATCGACCTGGTTCATCTCGCACCCGAGGCCGAGCAGCAGCACAGCCGCATGGTTCGGGTGGCGCGCATAGCCCCACATGACGCGCTGGAGGGCCTCGAACCCCTCCCCGTCGCCGCCCATGCCGCAGCCGGTGCCGTGCACGAAGGCCACGACTCCGTCGACGTTCGGGTAGTCGGCCATAACCTCAGGCGTGAAGTGATCCGCGATCATCCGCGCGGCAGTGGCCGAGCAGTTCACCGAGGTGACGATGGCGATGTAGTTGCGCGTGCCCACCTGCCCGTTCTCGCGCTTGTAGCCCATGAAGGTATCGGGCGCGGCCTCAGGCGCGGGGCGCAGGTTCGTGCCGAACTCATATTCGCCTTCAACATTGCGGAAATCGACGTTGTGGGTGTGGACATGGTCCCCGGGAGCGATGTCGGCGGATGCGTAGCCAATGACCTGCGCGAACTTGCGTAGAGGCGCACCTTGGCTCACCGCCTCGCGGGCGAATTTGTGCCCCGGTGGGATGGCATCACGCAGCACGACGCCATCAACCTCAGTACCGGCCTCCAGCCGCGCGCGCGCGACGCGGACGTTGTCTGCGGGGTTCAGAAGAAGTGTTTCCATCAGGCGCAGTAGGGTCCCGAAGTTGGCCAGCGGTGCTGGGGAATATGGGCGGAGTTGGCGAGCGTCGTGCGGGTCTCTTCCCACATGCTCTGCCAGACGCGCCAGTCCTTGAGCTCCGTCTCCGGGGCCGCGCGCGAGCGGGCCACAAAGCTCGGGAATTGATCGCGGCCCGTACTTTGACCGGTGACGTTGTAGCGAAGATCAAAGGACCAGCGGTACCCATCCGAGTTGTTCGACAGCGATGCATGGGGCGTCATCGGATGAAAGATCACTGCGCCCCCTGCCTTCACCGGGCAAGGCGTGGCCTGCCGTTTGGGGAGGTGATGATCGCGAATGCCCGTCTGCCCAAGTGAGCAATGCGGGATCAGCTCCTCCTGAATGCCCGGCATCACCTGCAGGCACCCGTTTTCCACGGTCGCATCCGTTATGGCGAGCCAGACCGTCACCATCTGCGTGTTGTCTGCCGTCTCCAGCGTCACGCCTTTGTCCTGGTGCCAATCGGTGGAGACGATATGCGCGCGGTCTTCATTCGCATCCACATTCCGCTCCGGCGGCTTGATGCGCACGTGCTGGATGGGGTTGGAGGTAAGCTCCGGCCCCAGAAGGCTCTCTGCGATATCGAGGATGCGCGGATGCGTGGCCATTGAAAAGACGGCAGGCCCGAAGTGGAACGGCGTCTCCTCACTGATGCCTGCGTGGGGCAGCGAGATATCGAGCGGCTGATACCAGTCAAAGCCGCCACGATAGGCCACGTCGAGCTTGTCCCAAAACCCCATACCCGGCGTCGGCGCGGGCACTTTCCCCTCTTCGTGCCACTGAGCATAAAGCTCATCCATCTTGGCGGCGTATTCAGCGCGGATGGCCGCGAGCGTCTCCGCGTCAATGACGTCCTCAAGGACGAGGTAGCCTTCCGTGTTGAAACGCTCGATCTCGGCAGCTGAGAGCATGGCGATTGTCCTTCCGTTCGATGCGTTGCCGCATTTCAGGTGGGAAGGCCCGGCGGGCCGGGCCCTACAAGAGTAGTGTCACGATATTTGGCCAAATGAGAAGTACCGACAGCGCCAGAAGCTGCACGCCGATGAACGGCAGGAAGCCTTTGAAGATGTCCGTGAGTGAAATGTGCGGCGGGGCCACAGACTTCAGATAGAAGGCTGCGGGGCCGAACGGTGGGCTCAGGAACGAGACCTGCATGTTCATACAGAAGACCACACCGAACCAGATCGCCACGTGCTGCGGCTCGAGCTGTCCTATGAAGCCGATCTCCTCGATGGGCAGACGGCGCACGATGGGCAGGAACACCGGAATGATGAGGAGGACGATCCCCACCCAGTCCATGAACGCGCCCATGAAGAGCAGGATCAGCATCATCACGAGGATGACCGACATCGTGGGCATCTCGGACCCCACGATGAGGTTCGCGATGTAGCTCGGCCCGCCTGCGAGGGTGTAGGCACCGGCGAGTGCGGCCGCACCAATGGTCACCCAGATGATCGTGCCCGTCGAGCGCAGCGTGCGCATGAGCGAATCCCAGAGCAGCCCCACCGAGGCCTCCCCGCGCATGAGCGCGATGATGAAGACCGCGAAGGCGCCCATGCCAGCGGCCTCCGTGATGCCGGTGATGCCGCCGTAGATCGAGCCAAGGACAACGCCGATCACGACGATGGGCGGGACAAGGCCTTTGCCATGCTCCCAACCTTTCATCGTGCGCTCGCGGCCAAAGACCATGAAGGCCAGTGCAAGACCGATGATGCCTGCGATGGCGATGGGTAGAAGATCCTCAGGCTGACCGAGGAAGATGGGGTCCTCCCCCTCCTCCAGGATGTTTTGCCCGGTGACCGTGAAGTAGCCCGCGCGCAGGAAGAGAAGCCCTGCGCCCCCCGCCACGAGAAGTGACAGGAAGCCGCCGAACATGCCCCGCTTTTGCGCGGCTGTCGGATCGTCTGGATGCGGTTCCGGCAGTGGTGCATCCTCGGGGCGCAGCTGCGTGCGGACGATGATGTAAATGATGATCATCGAGGCCAGCATGAAGCCCGGCACGAAAGCACCGGTGAAGAGCGCCTTGATCGAGGTCTCCGTAATCAGGCCGTAGATGATCAGAACGATCGACGGTGGGATCATGGTGCCGAGCGACCCCGACGCACAGATCGTGCCGATCGCAAGGTTCTGGTTATAGCCCAGCCGCAACATCTGCGGCAGCGCGATGAGGCCAAGAAGAACGACCTCGCCCCCGATGATGCCCGACATCGCGGCCATGATCACAGCCATGATGGAGGTCACGATGGCAATGCCACCGCGCGTCCGCGCCAGCCAGAAGTTCAGTGCGTTATACATCTCCTTGGCGATGCCCGAGCGTTCGAGCAGAGCAGCCATAAAGATGAAGAGCGGCACCGAGATCAGAACATACTCGGTCATCAGATCGAATATCTTTTGGGTTAAGATATATAAGGGCCCGGTCCCCGGCCTCCCTGTTAAGAGGCCCGGTATCCGCTCCCCCTCACAGGCGGAGCCCAGATAGCAGTGGGGCATGGTGATGATCGTGGGTTCGAACTTCATCACCAGAACAACGAGCGCCAGCACAGCCGACGCCAGACCAAGCGGCATGCCGATGGCCAGAAGAACAATAAGCGCCAGAACGACGACGAGTGAGATCGTGCCGATATCCATTAGTCTGCTCCCACGCTTTTCTTGAGGGCCTCGATTTCGTCTTCATCGGGTTCGTCCGTGTGACGCTCGGGCTCTTTGTTCCAATCGGCGAAAAGGTTCGCGACGGCCTGCATCGCCACAAGCGCGATGATGATCAGCACCATGGGCTGGATCGTGGCCGGGATGGGTGGGTCGAAGGCCGTACCGAACATCTCCCACCGGTAGAACTTGGTGACGAAGACCTGGGAGTAGCTGCCGAAGATAAGGCCAATGGCGAAGACAACGATGAGGATTGTGGAGATCGTATCAAAGATCCGCTGCATCCACCGGGGGACGATGTCGTAGAGGATAAAGATACGGATGTGGGAGCGTTGCTGCATGGCGTAAAAGCCCGAGCAGAGGAAGACAAAGCCCGCAATCCAGAGCGTTAGCTCGTTGGCCCAAAGCGTGGGCCGCTCCAGCGCATAGCGCAGGAAGACCTCGTAGAGCATCACAGAGGTCATCGACAGGATCATGATCATCGTCGCGCGGCCCACGAAAAGCGCTACGCGGTCCCAGGGGCGGTAGTCCTGAAACTCCATAGGGGCGATGCGCAAGTTGAGCGCGCCGAGGACGAAGATGATCGGCATCCCGATCAGCGCCGCCCAGTCGATCGCGTCCGCCTTGCCACCGAAAAGACCGCCCATGTTGGGGGTGACGTCCTTGTCCGCGGCCAGGGCCGTGATCTGGCCCAGAAGGCTCTCATTCGTGGGCGGGATGAGATCGAGAATGAAGTTCGGGATGTGCCAGATCGTCCACCCCGCGCAAAGTATGAAGAGGAAGGGATACACCCATTCCATCAAACTGCCTGATTCATTTTCCTGCATGGCCCCTCCCCCGGTCTATGCGACTTTGTAGTGTTCGATGAAATCGCGGTCGGGCGTTACGCCGAGCCCGGGCCCGCTTGGGATCGCCACGCGCCCCGTCGCTTTGACCTGCGATTGAATATTGAGTGGCTCCTCAAGGAGCTCGTCACGGAACCGGTTCTCGGTCGTGTCGAACTCAAGCATGGCTTCCCACGGGTGGAGCCCGCCGGGCATGGGCGGCATGGCCGCCAGAAGTTGAAGGTTCGTGGCCACGCTGATGGCCGAGCCCCATACGTGGTTCACCACGGGCGTGAAATTCGCGTGGCAAAGCGCCAGAACGCGGAGGTATTCGCTGATCCCGCCGAGCCCGCAGACTTCAGGCTGCGCAATGTCGAGGCCACGGCTTTCCAGCAGTGTCTTCCAGCCCCAGCGCCCGAACTCCGCCTCGCCGCCGGAGATGTTGACGTCGAGCCCCGCGCGAAGCTCCCGATAACCCGCGTGGTCTTCGGGGGCGATGGGCTCCTCAAACCAATAGGCGCCCAGCTCTCCCAGCGCGCGCCCGACGTAGAATGCATCAGAGGTGGTGTAGGCGTGATTGGCATCGGCCATGAAGGGAAAATCATCGCCCACGCCCGCGCGCACGGCAGTGGCCAGAACGACGTCTTCCTTTGGTCCAAAGCCAATCTTCATCTTGGTGGCCGCAAAGCCCATATCGCGGATGTTGGCGGCCTCTTCGCGGAAGCGCGCGGCGAGTTCCTGCACGCTTTCGCGGCGCAGCATCATGCCGTAGCCATAGCACGGCACGTCCGAGCGGTGGGCGCCGCCAATGAGGTTGTAGACGGGTTGGTTGGCCACCTTCCCCGCAATGTCCCAAAGCGCGATGTCGACGCCAGAAAGCGCCTGCATCGACATCCCCTTTTGCCCATGATCGCGCGTCAGGTTGTAAACCTTGTGCCAGGCCGCGTCGCGCGCTAGCGCGTCGGTGCCCACCAGCATCGGAGCGATCACTTGCTCGACGATGCCCTTGTTGGCCAAGGCGATATTGCCGGGCCCAAAACACTCACCCCAGCCAGTCACGCCCTCATCGGTCGATACTTCGACCAGATGGGCGGTCCTCTGCGTGTAGTATTGCTGAGAATACCCGAGCTCTTCGGGCATGTCGCAACGCAGGACGTGGCTTTTGATGGCGGTAATCTTCATCGGAGGTGAAAAAGGCGGAGCGTATGCCCCGCCTTTCCCAAAGCCTATCGAGGCATCGCTTACTGCATCGCACCGATTTCGGTGAGGAAGCTCACGTGGCTCTCCAGAAGCGCTTTTGCTTCAGGGGTTGTTGCGAACTCTTCCCAGCCAGCTTTCACAGCCGTACGGAATTTGGCGAGCTCTTCAGGCGACCACTCATAGAGGTTCACGCCCTTGGCGCGAAGCTCGACAGCGTTCTGAGCGTTCTTGACCTCGTTGATCGTGGCGTTGTGCAGCGCGAGGCTGTCCATGGCCACTTCCATGATCTTGCGGTGATGCGCAGGCATACCTTCCCAAACGTCCGTGCGGCAGGC
>JBCBFV010000046.1:0-12543 GCA_038527425.1 Pseudomonadota bacterium | reverse complement strand
GCATCATACGCGGCCTCATCTGCGGCAATGACATCTTTGCGCGCGGTTTTCGTTGGGAACCACGTCCCGCGAGGCTCGCCCTTGGCATTGAGCATTGCCGTTTCAAGCTGAATGAGGGTCTGTTCGGGGGGACCAGAGAAGTCTGCATCGCGCAGCTTCTGCCCGTATTGCTGGTCCCGTGAGCCTGCGGCTTGAAGAGCCGTCCCAACACGATGAACGAGGTCCGCGACGTCCGACGCGCGCAACTTGGCGCATACGGCATCCATGGACAGATCGTTCGGAATGCCGTGTTCCTGAAAGACTTCTGGGCGCGTTTTAGGCTGAGTTAGAGCCTGTTTTTGCCGGACGACTTGCCCCAGCCATTTGTCGAGCTCTTCACCACTTTGGTACCGGGCCATCGCCGTCATGCCCGGATCTTGGGCGATCGCCAGCTCTTCCAAGACCTCACGTTGAAGGAGCTTTGCGAGACGGTCGTCCATTTCTTTGAAGTCGGGACTTACCCCGGCTTCGAGGGGGAAGCGCCGCAGCACCGTGGAACAGAAGGAATGGATGGTCTGGATCTTCAGACCGCCGGGTGTCTCCACTGCGCGGGCAAAGAGCGTGCGCGCCTGAGCGAGCAGATCATCGGGAAACGGACCCGGTTCGCCGAGGCCTGCAAGTTCTTCCGCGAGGCGCCCGTTGCCCAGCATTGTCCAGCTTCCCAAGGTCCGGAACAGCCGGTTCTGCATCTCGCTCGCGGCGGCCTTTGTATACGTCAGGCAAAGGATTCGCTGAGGCTCAACGCCCGCCAGAAGCAGGCGCGCAACCCGCTCGGTCAGGACCTTCGTCTTTCCGGAACCTGCGTTTGCCACAAGCCAGGTTGAATAGCCTGGTCGAGCAGCGCGGCGCTGGGCGCGGGTGGCGTCGTCGAGGCTCATACCCGCACCTTCTTGGGGTCATCCGTCGGCCCCCATTCGCCAAACCGGGACAGGAGGTCGTAGGGGCTTTCGTCGGTGTCCTTTTGCATGGCCCGGCGGGCGGTAAAGCCGTGATCGGGGTCGAGCATCGCGGTGATCAAGGCCACGAACTCCGACTGGTAGTCGGGGCTTAGATCCACATCTTGCTCCTGCGGTTTGGAACCAAGGCCGATGTAGGCCGCTTTCTCCACGGGCAGGGGCCCGACATCCGGGAACGCCCCTGCGGCGATCATCAGGGCCTCCAGCGGCAGCTGCTTGTCAAAGTACTTCTGCTCTTCTGGAGAAGGTGGGTTCCCAGTTTTGTAGTCGTAGATCCGCGCGTTGCCGTCTTCGGTGACATCGATGCGGTCGGCTTTGCCTGTCAGCGTGAACTTTTGGTCGTCGAGTGTGTAGGCACCGCTCTTTTCTGCCGCCACCAGGGTGAGGCCTTGCCGCCGGTTTGCTTCTGTTTCGATGAACCATGGGGCGGCGCGCATAAATCGCGCTTTCCAGAGCATCCGCGCGACAGGCCAGGGCACTGCGCGGGCGAGGATCTTATCGGCGGTGGCCTCCATCTGCGCCAACGCGTCGTTTGCATCCTTCGGCAGACCCGCCGCCAAGGCCTGCATCACGTCGTGAAGCACAATGCCCCGCAAACGGGCGTCCGGTGTCTGGGCGAGGGGATCAAGCTCGCGCAGGCGCAGGACGTGTTTGGCATAGATGGCGTAGGGATCGCGGATCAGCGTCCGGATCTCCGTCACGGAGAGCTGTCGAGGCCGCGCTGTTTGCGGGGGGACTGGGGAAGGTCGTGGGGCAGGGCGCACCGCCTCCGCCAAATCCAGGCGCGCGGCCATGTCGAGCCACGTCTGACCTCTGTCGCGCATGGCCTTTAGCGCGCTTGGCCCACCTTGATCGGGCAGACCTTCCAGAAGGGTCATCAACCTGTTTAGCCACCGCGATGGCACCGTCTCCGCATCGTCGGACTTGGTCGCGCGCGTCAGCCACACTTCCCGCGCACAGGCGGCCTGTTGATAGTCATGGGCTGAAAGGCCGATCTGCCTCTCCGGCGACAAGAGGCCTGCATCGCAGCGCATCGCGCGGTTCATCCAGGGGTCCGGTGTCGCAGCGCCGGGCCAAATACCGTCGTTGAGCCCCGCGAGAATGACCAGATCAGCCCCTTGCGCGCGGGCTTCGAGCGTGCCCCAAATCATGATGTCTGGATGGGCGTCATTCACGACCGTCACGCTCTCACCAGACAGCGTTTGGGCAAGGATAGTCACGAATTCCGAAGGCGCTAGCGCATCATCGGCTGCCGCCACTTCCTCCATTTCGGCAAAGACCTGCGCAGCCTTTCGTCCAGGAGCTTCTTCCCAGAGTTCGCCCGCCCCGTCGCCGCCAGGTCCAGCGGAGACAGCCTCGGCGGTCCCACGGAGCCAAGCGAGGTGGCCTTCAAGGGTGCTGGCTGTATTGGTTTCAAGCAGCGGTGCGAGCCAGGCGCCCCAAGGGCCGCGCGTGTCATCCTCTTCCGACCAGCCCAGAATGTCCTCTCCGGTCGGGAAGGGCGGCCCGCGGCGGCGCAGATGGAGTTCCAATGCGCGGGTGTGCTGCAGATGTTCACCGCGCGCCGAGCCCGTCGCCACCAGCGGGTGTTTGAGCAATGCAATCAGCGTATCCGCCGCGACGCCTTTGGCACCAAGGGACGCGATCTGCAGAAGAAGTCGCCCGGGCGGCGTGAGCGACAGCGGCGCACCGGCTGAATCGTCGGGCGTGATGTCCCAACGTGCCAGGGCAGCCGTCACCCGGCGTGTCAGACCCCGATCGGGAGAGATCAGCGTCGCACTCGTCCCTTCCTCAGCCGCCTGGCGCAGACGCAAGGCAATGGCCGCCGCCTCATTTCCCTGATCTTTTGCTTCGATCAGTGTGACGTCAGAGGTTGCTGGTCCGAGCACTCCAAGTTCCGGGCCCTCTTCGAGCCAGTGATGCGTCACCGGCGCGGGCCTTAGGGACAGCGAGATCAGCCGCGATCTTTGGTCATTCGGCATGGTTGCGTCAGACCAGGGCAACACGTCCTCGGCGCGGCACTCGAGCCGCTCAAGAAGCTCGGCATACCGATACTGAGGGTGGTCCTCATCGCGCGACGTTTGCAGCGCATGCCACACATTTTCCGGTGTGTTAGGGTCGAAACCTGGCAAGATGAGCGCCCCTCGCGGAAGCTTAGCCACAGCTTCCATCAGCAGAGCTGTCGTTCCGCGCGAGCCGGTGGAGCCCGCCACAATCAGGGGCTCTGAAAGAGGCGTCGTCTGCCATGTCTCAACAAGTGAGAGGGTTCGCGCCCGGGCGACGGCTTCCGGCCCCAAACCGGGTTTGTGCAGGGCCGCCACCTTCACGATCGTCAGCGCGCGTTCCCAGTGCCCGCCGTGGTCCGCAACGTTGAGGTCATTAAGCGTCTCCAAACCGACGCCTTCGCCATCCATTTCATCGATGAGGGTCGCCAACGACCGTGCGACGTCGAGGAAAGAGGTGAGACCGGGCACCGATTTCAGGTTTGCAGCGAGGTCGAGCTGTCTTCGCAAAGACGACGTCGCATCCACGCCCAGAGTCAGACTTGGGTCCAAGGCTCCGAGATCCGTGATCAATGACATCTGGGGCAGCAAGCGCGCAGGCCCGGCATCAAAAACGGCCTGTAAGCGGGTCTTCATCCGCGCGGCGTTCACGAGCAATCGCAGCCGCGCCCAGTCTGCAGGGTGACTCACCCGCGCCTCGAGACCCCGAACCACCTCCTGCGGGAAATCAGCGCCAGGTGGCACATAGAAAAGGCGCGGTCTTTCTGAAGGCTCAAACATTCAGCATCGCCTCGGCAAGAGGGATGGAGCTTGGGCGACCGACGTCGCACCAACGCCCGGGATAGACGGCCGCAAAGAGCGTTCCCCGAGCGATCATCTGATCCCAAAGTACGTTGAAGGAGAAGATGTTCTCCGGATGTGCAGCGACAGGGTCGCGACAGATGATCTGCGCGCCGGTGTAGACAAAGCCCGGTCCCCGGGACACGCGCCCGTCCGCATCGACTGAAAAATCGCCCTTGTCCGTCCTGCCCTCAGCGCGTTCGATCGGCACGCAAAGGACGAGCGCCTCGATGCCTTCCGCCCATTCGTTCCGCAGCGCCTCGAACGGGTTCGGGCCCGCCCAGACCGCATCAGAGTTCATCGTGTAAACCGATGATCCTGGGAGGGCGGGGAGCGCGGCTTTCAGGCCGCCACCTGTGTCGAGCAGTTCAGGCTCCTCACGTTGAAGGATCACGTCCTTCTCGCCGCTAACCCTCTCGGCAATCTGGTCGCCAAGATAATGCGCATTGATGGTGATAGGCGCGAGCCCTGCAGCCCGCGCCGGGTCCAGCGCATGGGCGAGCAGGCTCTTCCCTGCCACCTCGATCAGAGGCTTGGGCCGCGTCTGGGTCAGCGGCGCCATGCGCGTGCCGAAGCCCGCCGCGAAGATCATGCAAGCGTGGGGATCGTGCCGCATCGGTCTTTGAGGTCCTGAAGGTGAGTGGCGGTGGGTTGGGGTAGTTGGGCTACGACGCGGCGAAGCTCTGCGAGGTCTGGGTGGGCGAGTTGAGCGTTCAAGTTACGCCAAACACGCGGGATCAGATCCACGTAGTTTGGCTTGGCAAAATGAAGGCTGAGCCGGGCGAAGACGCCCAGAATGCGCAAGTTCCGTTGCGCGCCTTGAGCCGCTAGCGCCAAGGCTGTTTCGTCTCTATTCCAGCCCAATCCGGCACTGAAGCGGTCGGAAAGGCGAGCCTGGAGTTCGTCTGGAACGTCTCGCCGGGCATCGCGGAGCAGCGAGGCAACATCGTAGGCTGGGTGACCTTTTCTGGCGTCCTGAAAGTCGAGCAAACCGACGCGGGCCGCCCCTCGTCGATCTGGCAGCCAGAGCAGGTTTTCGGCGTGAAAGTCTCTGAGCGTCAGCGTTGGCGGGACGGTCGGTAGGTGGGACAACACGCGCGCGGTTTCCGCTGTGATGTCGTCCGCAAGGTGAAGATCGTCTGCGTACCAGCGGCCCGCCAAACCCGCCAAGGGCGGCATTGTTTGCGCATCGTATGGTTCCAACTCTGGCGGCTCAGCAGCTGTGATTTCAAGAAGCGCGTCGATGGCCGCCTCGTAGATCGGTGCCTCGAGCGCGGGGTCTGTTTCGACAAGCCGAGCATAGAGCCCATCGCCCAGATCCTCGATCAGGAGGAAACCGTTCGGGATATCCTCCGCAAAGATCTGGGGGGCACTGAGACCTTGAGCGACCAGCCAGCGATCGATTGCCAGGAACGGGCGCACGTCCTCTCCCTTCTCGGGAGGGGCGTCCATGAGAACGGCCGGATGCCCCGCTGCCGAGGTCAGTCGGTAATACGCGCGGTTTCCAGCATCGCCAGCGAGTGGCCGCATCGCGCATCCGGCCCAATCGGTGGTGGCCAGAAAGGCCTCGGCGAGGGCAACGCGCGGGCTCATGCGCCTGTGTCCATAGCTGCCCAACGCGCGTCGCCATCAACGGTGAGACGGCGGGCGTTCTCGTCAACCACCTCGAAGGTCAGGCGCTGAGCGTTCGCGGGGGCAAGGTCGCCCATGCGATCGGGCCATTCGATGAGAGTAACGGCTGTGGCGAAGGCCTCGTCCAAGCCAAGCTCGATCAATTCATCTGCGCTGGTGAGGCGGTAGAGATCGCAGTGCCAGATTTCAAAATCTGGGGCCTCATAGGTCTGCACCAGTGTGAATGTGGGTGAAGGGACGTCCTCAGCCCGCCCGAGCGCTGACTGAACGAATGCGCGGGAAAAGGCGGTCTTGCCGGCGCCAACCGGCCCCTCCAGCAGAAAGCAATCACCGGCAGTGGCGCTAGCTGCGACCGCTGCTGCAAGCCGTTGCGTATGGTCCAGATCCGGCAGGAAAAGAGCGTGTGGCGCGCGCATGGCTCGACATTACCTGCCGACCCTTTGAGCGCAAGATCAGCCGGCTTTCTTCTTGGCCAATGGCGCCTCTGAGGCGGTGGTGTGCGGGTCGCGCCGCGTCTTGAAGCGCGAGATCGCATTCTCAACTGGGGCTGAGGTCCGGAAACCGATCAGGGTGGCGCCGCCGGGGAGACGCTGAGTCCGACAGAAGAGGTTTTCGCCGGTGACGAGCTTCGTCTGTCCGGTCCAGCCCATGGTGTCATCATGACGGCCCATGGCTGCGATCATGTCCTGCCAGTGGGGATCGTCTTTCTCGCTTTCTTTGCGCCATGTGACGATTGCTTCGCGGTAGTGCGGCGTGCTGAGGCTTTCGCTTTCCGCCCCATCCACGTGCCACATCTTTCGATAAGCGGCGTTCGTGAATTGCACGATCCCGCTTTCGCCCACGAGCATGATTGCCTCGTCCATGGCGTCGAGCGCGGCGTGGCCGAGCTCAATCTCGGAATGGAAGCGGCGGGTCAGAGACATTTCCGCGCTAATGTCTTCGAAGAGAAACGCGATCGCGCCGCCGGGATGGGGGCGCCCCGTGACCCGAAAGGTGATACCGTTCGGCAGCGCCCAGTTTTCGCAATAGGTGCCGTCCTCTGCTTGCGCCTCAAGCTCCACAATCTGTTTGCGCCAGGCTTTGTAGTTTCGCGGCTCGCCCATCAGGCGCTCCTCCCGCAGGCGGTCCAGGAAGGCCTGCAGGGTGGGGCGCTGGCTCAGGAAGGCGAAGGGGACGGGCATCATGTCCGTCAGCGCTGGGTTAAAGAGCGCAAGGCGCCTTTCCTTGTCGAAGATCGCCAGACCGATGGACAGATGCCCGAAAGTGTTGGTGAGCGTCTGCACGAATTCCTTCTGCGCAGTTTCGGCGCGCACGGCGTCTTCAGCCGAGGTAGCAAAGTGCAGCCACCCGTCTCGGTGTTTGACGCTTTGAATGTCAAAGCTGCCGCCGGAATCTTTGATCTGAAGGCGCTGTTTGGGGCTGATCTGCGGATTGTGCTCCTCAAACAGGGCAGCTGGCGGCCACTCTAGGGGCGCGTCGTCATCCTCATCCAGATCGGCATTCAGGCGCTTCGAATAGGCCTCGTTGATCCAATCGATCGTGCCGTCCTTATCGGTCTTCCAGATGGGGAAGGGGGCCTCATCGCTGACCGCGCGCAAGGTGACGACTTCTTCTCCGCTGTCGGCGCGGTTCAGCGCAGGGGCGGCGTCTTCTTCTTCGTCGTTGCGCAGCGTGATGCGCAAGAACCCGTCCCAGCCTTCGATGTGCAGGCGCAATCCATCGAGGGGGTCGGCAGGAGAATACTGGCCTTCGAAATTCGTGTCGCCCACGCGCTCTGCCGAGGGGAGGGTTCCAAACCGCACGCTTAAGGCGCGAAAGAGCCGTTGGAGATCACTCGCCCCCTGGGCCAATTCGTCCATGATCCGACGGGCAGGCGGGGTGCAGTCCACAAGGTCGAGGCCATCAAAAAGGAAGACCGTTTCGCCCCCAGCGCGGCTGATCATGGCGTGCACGGCTTGGTCTGGATCCGGCGAGACCCGGGCCCATACAACCAGCGCAACCACGCTTATGCCACCGGAGGCGATCATCAGCGCAACAACGAGCGCAAAGGACAAATCCGCCAAACCAAAACCCCTTCAAACCTCGCAAACAGGATCGGTGAGTCTGGTTAATTGTCGGTTAATTTCTGTTTACAGGGCGTTACCGGCTCAGGTGATGCGTTCGTTTTGACCCATCTGGCTGGGTTTCTCACCGCTGCCCTCAGTGATCTTGCCGTGAGGCCAGATCACGCTGACCCGCGCCCCGGAGAGCCTTCCACCCATGGGCCCGTTGGCAAATCTGATGTCGGCGCCAGTGCGTTCTAGCAGCGTCTTGGCGATGAAGAGGCCCAGGCCCATGCCCTCGTAGCCGGGACGTTGTCCGCTCGTACTGCGCCGCCGAGAGCGCATGAAGGGATCGCCCAGCCGACCGATCACAGCCGCCGAAAACCCGCGCCCATCGTCGGCAATCTCGACCGAGATGTTGCGGCCATTCCAGCTGAGTTCGATGCAGACTTCGGTTTTTGCGAAGTCCACAGCGTTTTGCACAAGGTTGCGGAGGCCGTGGATGACTTCCGGGTGGCGCCTGATCTGCGGCTGACCCTTCGAGCCGTCTTCCCCCGGCGCAAAAAGGATCGTGATCTCTGTCCCGCGGTTCATGTGTGGTTCGGCGGCCTCGCGCACGACTGTTTCAAAGGGCGCATAGCGCAGGTGCAAATCGTCCTTCCCGGCCCGGCCCATGGAGCGCAGAATATCGCGGCACCGGTCCGCCTGTGACCGGATCAGCACGGCATCCTCGCGCAGGTCTCCCTCGGGCAGTTCGTCCATGAGCTCACCGGACACCAGCTTGATGGTAGCGAGCGGCGTGCCGAGCTCGTGGGCGGCGGCGGCCACGACCCCGCCGAGATCGGTCAGCTTTTGCTCCCGCGCCAAGGCCATCTGCGTGGCCAGAAGTGCGCGAGACATCGCATGCATCTCCTCGGTCACGCGGCGGGCGTAAATGGCGATGAAGGTGCAACCCACGACGATAGCCGCCCAGAACCCGAGCGCAAAGAGGTAGGAGTTCTGCAGGACAAAGCCGTCCGACGTGCGCAGCGGGATGTGAAAGAGGCCCGTGAAGCTCACCACAGCAAGAGCCACAGCCCCAAGGAGCATGGTCGGCAGCGTTGGAAGGACCGTCGCCGAGATGGTCACAGGCGCCAGCACCAGAAGAGAGAAGGGGTTATTCAACCCACCCGTCAGCGCGAGCAGGAAGCCCAACTGCATAAGGTCGAAGAGCAAGAAGAAAAACGTCTCTGTTTCACTCAAACGCTTGTTCTCGGGATACACCCAAACGGCCATGAGATTGGCCGCCACCGAAATGCCGATTGCCAGATAGCACAGCACCATTTCGAGCTGCAGATCATAGAGGCGCTGGGCCACATTTAGCGCCACGAGCTGGCCCGCGATGGCAACCCAGCGGAGGTAAACCAGCGTTCGCAGCCGGATCCAGTTGGCCCGCGTGTCGCTGCGCGTGACGAGCTGTTTCTGATCGGCCTGAACGGCTTCAGCCTCGCGCTCGGCGATCTGGTCTGCGGCGGTGAGATCGGCCATGAGGCTCCTCAAGCAGATGTGACGAAGAGGCCCACGCCAAAGGGGGCCGAGACAGACTACATAGCAGCCTAGGCAAGTATGGGAGCCCACGACATGAGTGGCAAGATCGCAGCCATCGCGGCAGGAGTTGTTTTCGTCGGTGTGGGTGGGGCCTTTTTGGCGGTGACGACCTTTGCCCCCGCGAACGATCTCAGAGCTTGCATTGGATCAGCTGTCGCTGGTGGCGACATTGGCGGACCATTCTCCTTGGTCTCGGAAACTGGCGATCCTGTCACGGACGCCGATGTGATCACCGGACCCACGTTTGTCTACTTTGGATACACGTTCTGCCCGGATGCCTGCCCCCTCGACATGGCCAACATGGCCGAGGCGATGGAGATCCTTGAAGAAGAGAAAGGGCACACGGTTCCGGGCCTCTTCATCACGATTGATCCAGAGCGCGACACGCCTGAATACCTCGCGGAGTTCACCGAGTATCTGCACCCCAACATCACCGGTCTGACCGGCACGGAGGAGCAAGTTGCCGCAGCCGCGAGCGAGTACCGGGCCTTTTATCGTAAGGTCGATGGAGATGATCCGGACTTTTACCTCATGGACCATTCAACGCTGACGTACCTGATGAATCCGGGCGGTGAGATGATCACTTTCTTCCGTCGTGACCTGACGCCAGCGGCCCTTGCAGAGCAGGTCGGATGCATCGTGGAGGCGCTCGATGCCTAAGGCATGGTTTGACGCGTAAGCTATTTGAAGCATATTGAAGTTCATTAAGAAAATGTGCGCAACGAACGTGAGAAGCGGATGCCCGAGACCGCCCTGGCTGACCTAGGACCAGATGCCACCCTGCTGCTGGTGGATGATGATGAACCCTTTCTGAAGCGATTGGCGAAAGCCATGGAGAAGCGCGGCTTTTCTGTGGAGCAGGCAACATCCGTTGCCGCAGGCCGCGCGATCGCAACAGCGCGCCCGCCAGCCTATGCGGTCGTCGACCTACGGCTTGAGGATGGCAACGGGCTCGACGTGGTCGAGGTTCTGCGCGAACGCCGCCCCGACAGCCGCGTGGTGGTTCTCACAGGCTACGGCGCTATCGCGACGGCTGTGGCGGCGGTAAAGATCGGTGCGACGGACTACCTGTCAAAGCCAGCCGACGCCTCCGACATCACGAACGCTTTGCTCACCAAAGGGGATGAGCTTCCGCCGCCGCCGGAAAACCCCATGAGCGCGGATCGAGTCCGTTGGGAACACATCCAGCGGGTCTATGAGCTGTGCGATCGCAACGTCTCTGAGACGGCGCGGCGGCTCAACATGCACCGCCGTACGCTTCAGCGCATTCTGGCCAAACGCTCACCCCGCTAGGGACGCGCATTCTGGCACCGGCGTGCGCACGGTGCCCTTGGTCAGGTGATCAATCAGATTATCGACGACAAGCTGCCCCATGGCGCCGCGCGTCTCCACCGTGGCTGATCCCACGTGGGGCAGGAGCACGACGTTGGGCATCGCTTTCAGCGCATCGGGGATCTTGGGCTCCGCCTCGAAGACATCGAGACCTGCCCAGCCGAGCTTACCTTCTTCAAGACAGGCCACCATCGCCGCCTCGTCGATGACGGACCCGCGCGCGACATTGATAACCGTGCCTTGCGGCCCCAGCGCCTCCAGGACTTCGCGGTTCACCAGATGCTTGGTCGCCGCGCCGCCGGGCGTGATGACGATCAGGCAGTCCACCTTCCGCGCCATTTCCACCAAATTGGGCTCGTGGGGGTAAGGCACGTCCTTGGGCGTGCGCGTGTGATAGCAGATCTCCGGCGAGAAGATCTCCAACCGTCGCGCGATCTCCTGCCCGATGCGACCCATGCCGAGGATGCCTATCTTGGCGCCTTCGGGGGAGCGGGTCAGGGGGGCATTGCCACCCTCCCAGGCGCCGGACCGGGCATGGGCATCGTCGCGCAGGATTTCGCGGTAACAGGCGAGCATCAGGAGGAGGGTCGTGTTAGCGACCTCTGCGTTCAGCACATCAGGCGTATGTGTCACTAACACACCGCGTTTTGCGGCTTCTCCCGCGTCGATCGCGTCGTAGCCCACCCCATAGTTCGAGATGAGCTTGAGGTTAGACATCTTATCCATCTCAGAGGTCGGGATGCCGTCGTGCCCGTTCGTCAGAACGTATTCGATGCCCTCATGCGCCTCGCTGACCATGGAAAAGTGCGGCTCCAGCGCGGCACGCATTGGTCCCGTGATCCCGCCAATGACGAGGAGGTCACGCATCCATCTTCACTTCCTGGCGCTGGACGCCGAGGCCTTCGATCTCGAGCTCCATGACATCGCCGACCTTGAGGTACGTGGGTTCCGGCTTCATGCCCATGCCGACGCCCGGAGGGGTGCCGGTGGTGATCACATCGCCGGGGTGCAGGGTCATCAGGCCGCTGAGGTGCTCGATGATTTCAGCGACGGTGAAGATCATGGTTGCGGTGTTGCCTGTCTGCATCCGCTCCCCATTCACGTCGAGACGCATGGCCAGCGCTTGCGGATCAGGCACCTCATCGCGCGTCACAAGGTAGGGGCCGGTGGGCCCGAAGGTGTCGCAGCTTTTGCCCTTGGTCCACTGGCCGGTGAGCTGGGTTTGGAAGTGGCGCTCTGACACGTCGTTCACCACGCAATAGCCCGCCACATAGTCCAGCGCGTCTTCTTTGGAGACGTATTTCGCCTCCTTCCCGATGACGACGCCAAGCTCGACCTCCCAATCGGTGTGGGTGGAGCCGCGCGGCATCACCACGTCGTCGTTCGGGCCCACGATGGCGGAGTTTGCCTTGAAGAAGAGGATCGGATGCTCCGGGATCGCCGCGCCCGTCTCGGCTGCGTGGTCGGAGTAGTTGAGGCCGATGCACAGGAACTTGCCGAAGTCCGTCACGCAGGCGCCCAAGCGGGGATCGCCATCTACGGCGGGCAAGGATGCCGGATCGAGGGCGCGCAGGGCATCGAGGCTCGCATCGCCCAGCATGGCGCCGTTGATGTCATCCACATGGCCGGAGAGATCGCGAAGCGTGCCTTCGCCATCGATAAGGCCCGGTTTCTCTGCCCCGGGGGCGCCATAACGTACAAGCTTCATTGCATAGGTCCTTTACGAATTCAGATATCCCAGCAGGAGCGAGAAGAACGCCCCGACATGGACGACCATGATGGCCTTGTCTTTCCACATCACGCCCTCGGCGAACCACAAGATGATCCCGCCGAAGAAGGCCCAGACGTTCCAGGGCGTGATGCCCATGCCTGTGAAGCCATAGCCGATCAACTGGATCACCGTGGCGATCCATTTGACGATGTCGGCGGTCTTGGTGTCGCTGCCCTTTGGATCGTCAGTGGTTGTCACGGGGCAGCCCTTTGCGGCTGATGTCCTGATACGACGTCGCATCGCGGAGCGTCATGCCTTCGCTCAGCGGCTCCACCTTCTCGCGGAAGATCTGCTGCCAAGGCGTTTGGCTCTCCGGATACTGGTAGCCACCAGCGGCCATG
>JBCBFV010000045.1:0-12559 GCA_038527425.1 Pseudomonadota bacterium | reverse complement strand
CCAACAGCCGGTCGTCCGCGCAGCGTTATCTGGATTTCTACCCAGCTGACGAAGACGCAGCATATGCTCAGCCCCTGATCGCGCCCCACTTCGTCGATCTGATCGTAATAGCTGAGCGCCAGAAGGTACTGAGCATATGCTGCGTCTTCGTCAGCTGGGTAGAAATCCAGATAACGCTGCGCGGACGACCGGCTGTTGGGGTAATCCGTGTCGCGGTGGTAGGCGAAGGCCTGCATGATCAGCGCGCGCTTGGCCCATTCAGAATAGGGATAAAGGCGCTCGACCTCACCGAAATAGAACGCGGCTTCGTCTGGGCGCGACCGGCTCAGTTCGAACTCACCACGGTCGTAAATCTCTTTGGCAGAGAAGTTCTCCAGCGGCACGGTTGGCGTGTCATTCAGACCGCATCCGACCAGACCGGCCAACGCAAACACAGCTGCGAGAGTTCTCACCGACATGCCCTTAGTCACCTTCGCCTCATCCCGTCGTCTGCGGCTGCGCCGTTCTTCGGAAATGGGTTATCACAGATGCTGAACAAGGCAAATCGCCTTTGCGATCAATGGAGAGTGATCGCATCCGCCCGCGTCACCCCTGCACCGGGGAGGCGGGATGCCATCGCTGGCGTGCATTCAACCATCTGGAACGCCTCAGGACGCGCGAAGAGCGCGCGCAGGAGATGGTTGGTGATCCCGTGACCCGCACGGTGGCCGACGTAGCGACCAAGGATCGGCGCGCCTGCGAGCGACAGGTCGCCCACTGCGTCGAGCATCTTGTGGCGCACGGGTTCGTCCATGTGGCGGAAGCCGCCCGGGCTCAGAATCTGCTTGCCGTCGACGACGACTGCGTTCTCAAGCGTGCCACCGAGCGCCAGCCCATTGGCGCGCATCGTATCGACGTCCGACTGGCGGCAGAACGTGCGGCTGTCGGCGAGGTCATGGACAAAGGCGCCGTTGGCGAGGTCCATGTGACGGCTTTGACGGCCGATCGCCTCGTCGGTGAAATCGATGTCGAAATCCATCGCGAAACCGTCCGCAGGCTCAAGGCGCGCCCATGCGAGGCCTTCGCGAACCTCGACGGTCTCGAGGATCTTCAGAGCACGTGCTGCCTCTTGCTGGGCCAGAATGCCCTTCTCGAGGATGCCGCGCACGAACGGTGCGGAAGAGCCGTCGAGGATTGGAACCTCGGGCCCATCAAGGTCGATGAGCGCGTTGCGCACACCGCAGCCCGCGAGAGCGGCCATCAGGTGCTCGATCGTGGATACGGAGACGCCCGCGTCATTGACGATTTTTGTGCACAGCGGCGACCGCTCAACCGCGCTCCACAGCGCGGGAACGAGTGCGTCGCGATCCAAATCGGTGCGGCGGAACCAGATGCCATGCTCAGCCGACGCAGGGCGCACGACAAGACGCACGGTCTTCCCGGTGTGCAGGCCTACGCCCGTAAAGATGACTGGTGATTTTACAGTCGCTTGCATTGTCCCATCCCAGCGCCGGATTCGGCGGGCGGCTCGACGTACCTTACGTCAGGCCTCTTGGTCGATAGCTAGAAAGGGTGACGCGGGGTCTCAACTCACGCTTTGTAACGTCATGAAACAGTTACATGTTTTGCGCGGATTTTCGCCATGATGTTAAGATGTTGATCTGCAACAAAAAACGCCGCCCTGAGGCGGCGTTTTCACTCACGATTACAGAGTATTTCAGTTTGCTTGGCGGCGCAGGAACGCAGGGATCTCGATGCGCTCGTCCGTTTCAGCCGTATCCTGATCTTCCTCGAAGCTCTGAACTGGCGGCTGACGACGCACGGCCTGCGGCTCTGCAGCTTCGCCCGCGCCGGTCATCCGACCGATGAGGGAGTTGATGCCGAAGCGCGGCTTTTCAGCGGCCTGAGGAGCTGCCTGAGGCGCGGATGGCTGCTTGGCGACTGCGGACTGCAGACGTGCCATCGCTTCAGGGGAAGGCGTGCCCGGTGCGGGCTTCGCAGGTGCCACGAAGGCGGCTGCTTCGTCTTCTTCTTCGATGGAAGGCTCGAACGCAGGAGGTTGCGGCTGATAGGCCGGGGGCGGCAGGTCGTCTGCTGCAGCTGCGGCAGGCGCCTCACCGAAGAGGTCTGCAACCTCTGCTTCAGGTGCGGCTTCTTCCACGGCTTCGGTCATCTCAGCTGCGACTTCTGCCGCGGCAACTTCAACTTCTTCCTCAGCGACGACAGGCGTCGGCAGCGGGGATGCCAACGAACGGCGCGGTGCCGGAATGTCAGAGACAACCGTGCTTGCATCGATGCCCGTGGCGACGACGGAGACACGCATCGTGCCTTCCATAGCCGTGTCGAGCGTGGAGCCCACGATGATGTTGGCGTCTGGGTCCACTTCCTCGCGGATGCGGTTTGCAGCCTCGTCCAGCTCGAAGAGCGTGAGGTCGTAGCCACCCGTGATGTTGATGAGAACGCCGCGTGCGCCGCGGAGGCTGATCTCGTCGAGGAGCGGGTTGGCGATGGCCTTCTCGGCGGCCTGGATCGCGCGATCTTCGCCCGTGGCCTCGCCCGTGCCCATCATCGCTTTGCCCATCTCGTCCATGACGGAGCGGACATCGGCGAAGTCGAGGTTGATGAGGCCCGGCTTGACCATCAGGTCGGTCACACCTTTGACGCCCTGATAAAGCACGTCGTCAGCCATCGAGAACGCCTCGGTGAAGGTTGTCTTCTCGTTGGCGAGGCGGAACAGGTTCTGGTTCGGAATGATGATGAGCGTGTCGACGACTTTCTGGAGCGCTTCGACGCCCTCCTCCGCCTGACGCATGCGCTTGCCACCTTCAAACTGGAACGGCTTCGTCACAACGCCCACGGTCAGCACGCCCAGCTCACGTGCCGCCTGTGCGATGATTGGCGCCGCGCCTGTGCCGGTGCCGCCGCCCATACCGGCGGTAATGAAGCACATGTGCGCGCCAGCGAGGTGGTCAACGATCTGCTCGATGCTCTCTTCTGCGGCGGCGGAGCCAACGTTCGGGCGGGCGCCCGCGCCGAGGCCCTCGGTGACCTTGATGCCCATCTGAATCTTCTGAGGAGCGTGGGCCCCTGCCAGGGCTTGCGCATCTGTGTTCGCGATCACGAACTCGACGCCGTCGAGCTCCTTCTCGATCATGTTGTCGACCGCGTTACCGCCGGCGCCACCAACACCGAACACCGTGATCCGCGGCTTCAGCTCTTCCTGGCCGGGCATCGATAGGTTCAAAGTCATTTTTCCATTCCGCCTGTTAACTGGGCCCGTCGCACGCAATTGCCGTTTGGGCTTTTATTGTCGCGCCCGACACTAGCCGGATGTTGCCATTTCGTCACGAAAATTCTGCCAAGAAACTACATAATGTTGGCGCTTTTCCGCCCGTTTTCACCGCATGTGGTTCAGCCCACAATATAAAGCGGTCACCAATTCTCCCTGAACCAACGCACCGCGCGGCGCAGGGAGCGCGCCGGATAGGTGTCGGCGGGAAGCTCGAAATCCCACCATTCGTCTTGTGGATGCGCGGCAAAGAGGCTGAGGCCTACGGCGCTCGCGAAAGCCGCTCCAGTGGCCGCCTGGGGCAGGCCTTGGACGCGCAGCGGACGGCCAAGCCGCACCTGCTGTCCGAGGATGCGCGAGGCCAATCCATCGAGCCCTGCGATCTGGCTGCCACCGCCTGTGAGCACGATCGATTGGCTGGGTAGTTGGTCGAAACCAGCGGCGTCTAGGCGCGTCCGAACCTCCTCCAAAATCTCCTCCACGCGGGGGCGCATGATGCCGATAAGCTCGGAGCGGGAGACCTGACGACGGTCGTGTTCCCAGTCGCCGGTGTCGCCGCCGATGTCGATCATCTCGCGATCATCCATGCCCGTGGCATGCACACCGCCGTAGAACGTCTTGATCCTTTCTGCAGTCGCCGCAGGCACTTGTAGGCCCATGCTGATGTCACCCGTGACGTGGTCACCACCCATCCGAACGCTGTCAGCGTAGATCATGTGGCGCTTCATGAAGATGCTGATGCCTGTGGCGCCACCGCCCAGATCGATGCAGGCAGAGCCAAGCTCTTGCTCGTCTTCCACGAGGGCGGAGATGCCTGAGACGTAGGCGCTGGAGGCGAGGCCCGCCAGTTCCAGGTCACAGCGTTTAATGCAATAGGCTAGGTTCTGAACGGCGGTGGAATCCACCGTCAGCATGTGCATATCGGCGGCCAGACGGTTGCCAAGTTGACCGCGCGGATCGCCCAATCCGGAGCGATGATCGAGCGCGAAATTCACCGGCTGAGCATGCAGTACGTCGCGCCCTGCCCCGTAGTCCGGCACGTCGCACGAGGCCAGGCAGCGGCTCACGTCCTGCTCGCTCACCGTCTCTTCGCTGAGCTCGATTTCGCCATTCAGACCGTAGGAACGTGGCTCGGCGCCGGCCATGCAGGCGATCACGTGATCGACGCGCACATTGGCCATTTTCTGCGCTGCTTGGACGGCGGTGCGAATCGCTCGCTCTGTTTCAGCCATGGCATCGACCTCGCCAAACCGCACCCCGCGGGAGCGAGTCGTGGCCGCGCCAATGACTCGGAAGGCCGATTGACCGGCCATGGCGCCGAGGCCGTCTTGCTCGCGGAATTGGTCGGGGCCATCGAAACGAAGGACGAGACAGGCGATCTTGGAGGTGCCCACATCAAGGATCGCGATGACCCCTCGCTGCATGGCTGCCTTGCGCATGTTCCGCATCGCGCGTTGAGCGGCGTAGAGATCACTCATTCACATTCACTCCGAATTCCAAGCCTCTGATATTGTGCAGCTCTTCAAGGCTGCTTTGCGCAAGCCGCAGCGTCGGACGACGTGGGTTGCGAAGATCTACGTGGGTGATGTCGCGGGCCAAAAGCTCCTGCGCCTTGTCCAGAAGGATCACCCGCTCGAGCGCGCGCACCGGCGCCTCTTCGGGCAGCTGGATCACTTGATCGCGGTCGAGCACCACATCCCAGCGACGCTCCCCCATCCGGCGCAATCCGCGCACGCGATCGGCGATCGGTGCCGCTGCCATCATGAGTTCAAGCGCTTCCTCCGCCGCGTGGTGCGCGCCCTCGCCCACAACGAGCGGCAAGTCGGCGCGATCGGCGCGTTTATCGAGGCCGCTGACCAAGTTGCCTTCCACATCGATCAGGCCGAGGCCTTCAGGACGGCGCCACACAAGCGCTGGCGTCCGCTCGATAATGCCTACTTCGAGCACACCGCCGGGACGCACCCGCAAAGTGGCGCTTTGAACGGGAGGCAGCTTCTCAACGATGAGGCGCAGTTGATCGAGATCGAGGTCAAAGGACGAAATCGGGAAATCGACGTGAACTTCGGCACGGATACGTTCGGCCACTTCAGGCCCGGCACCCTCGATGGCCATCAGTTTGACCATGAACTCAGGACGTTCCTGCAGCGACATCTTCGCTTCGAGCACGGCCTCCGCCATGCGAAGTTTCACATGCGGTTGGTTAATATACGTGAGAACGCCGGCACTTACGATCAAACACGGCAGCCCAGTCCGAAGAAGCGCACGGAAGAGGGGCGTCAACCAGATCCGGTGGAGCCGGTAGCCCCAGCGCGAGGAAGGATCGATCCTTAGCGATCGCATGACGCATCCTCCACTAGGCTGGCGCAAAGCTGGCCAAAGCTGATCCCGCAGGCCTCGGCCTGTTCAGGCGTGAGCGACGTAGGCGTCATACCCGGTTGGGTGTTCGTCTCCAGAAGCACGAGGCCGTCGAGCCCCCTCGCCTCATCCCAGCGGAAATCCGTGCGGCTGATCCCGCGGCACCCAAGCACCTCGTGGGCGCGGAGCGCGTACTCGAGGCATGCGTCGAAAATCTCCGCGGGCACGTCGGCGGGCACCACGTGACGCGACCCACCATCGGCATACTTCGCCTCGTAGTCATACCAGCCGTCGGTGATGATGTCGGTGACTGTGAGCGCGCGACCATTGAGGACCGTCGTGGTGAGCTCGCGCCCCGGCGCGTAGGCCTCGACCATCACATTCCCGGGCATATCGGGTGCCAAATCTGGTGGCGTGTTTGCCCCCTCGGGGACGATGTAGATCCCAACAGAAGAGCCCTCATTATAGGGCTTCACCACATAGGGAGGCGCCATCACGTGGCGTGCGCGGACTTCTTCTGCGCTAGCGATACAGCTGTCGACGACTGGCAGACCGACCTGACGGTAAAGCTCTTTCGTCTTTTCCTTGTCGATGGCGAGCGCGGAGCTCAGCACACCCGAATGCGTGTAGGGAATGCGCATCCACTCGAGGATGCCTTGGATCGCGCCGTCCTCACCCCAACGGCCATGGAGGGCATTGAAAACGGCGTCGGGCTGCTCTTCAGCGAGCTTCACAAAGACGGTCTGGTCGGCATCGATCTCCACAACGTCGAAGCCTTCGCCGCGCAAGGCGTCAGCACAGCCTCGCCCACTGGAGAGCGAAACTTCGCGTTCGGCGGACAAACCGCCCATAAGGACGGCGACCTTCTGGGATGCCCTGCTCGACATGCCCTCTACTGCCTCTCGATCCCATGCGTCTAAGCGCCGGAATTCTTGTTTGTTTTGCGTGGTTTACGCGCCTGATTCCGGGGTCGTTTCGCCGACCCTCATGATTTCCCATTCTAGCGTTATACCGCTGTTTTCGTAAACCTTTTTTCGGACTTCTTCGCCCAATCCTTCAAGATCCGCTGCTGTGGCGCCGCCGATGTTTAGAAGGAAGTTTGAATGCTTCTCGCTCATCTGCGCGCCGCCAAGGGTCGCGCCGCGCATGCCCGCGTCATCGATAACCTTCCAGGCCTTGAGATCGTGGACGTCGTCTTCGCGCCCCGTGGAGGAAAATCCGGCTGGATTTCTGAAGGTCGACCCAGCGCTGAGCTCTTTTGTAGGCTGCGTTGCATCGCGCTTGGCCAGCTGGTCTTCCATGCGTTGTTTCAGCTCTTCGGGGTCGCCGCGCGGGGCTTCGAAAGTGACAGAGGTCAGTGTGAGATCAGAGGGAAGTTCGGTCTGGCGGTAGGCGAACCCCATGTCATCCTTGGACAGCTCCACAACGTCGCCGCCCCGCGTAACCGCTTGCGCAGAAACGAAAACGTCAGCCGTATACGTTCCATAACAACCCGCATTCATGCGCGCCGCGCCACCGACGGAACCAGGGATCGTGCGCAAAAAGGTGAGGTCGAGGCCCGCTTCCGCGGCCTTCTTGGCCACCTGGGCGTCGAGATTGCCCGCCCCGGCGGTGACGCGCGTCCCCTCGATCTCCATCCCGTTGAAGCCGCGGCCTAGCTTGACCACAACAGCGCGAATGCCACCGTCACGCACAATGAGGTTTGACCCGACGCCCATGGGAAAGACTGCCACGTCTTCGGGCAAGTTGCGCATGAAGTGAGCCAGATCTTCGGTATCGGCTGGCGTAAAGAGCCAATCGCAAGGCCCGCCCACGCGAAGCCATGTGAGCTTTGCGAGCTCGCGCCCCGGTGTCAGCCGTCCTCTAACCTCTGGCAGCGTCATATGCCCCTCCGCCCGAATTCGGTTCGTTTTGACCGCTTTTGCAAAAAGCCGAAAGCGCATTTGTTTTGTTGACCACGACAGCGGCCAAATCCCTCACCCCGCGCGGGATCGCAGCCATCGCCACAGGTAGATCAGCGGCCATCGCAGCAGCGATGCGGCCGCAATGAGGAAGATGAGCGTGATCCACACCCCTTGCTCAATGTAGAGCCAGATCACCACGGGGATGCCGAGGGCAATCATCACGTAGGCAAAGCGCCACAGGTGATCGCGGCTTGGAAACATCGCGCGCAGATTGGCGGCGATCAGCCAGACGCAAGCGGCAACGAGAGAGCCCATCAGCGCTCCACCCGAATAAAGATCACGCGGGCGAGCATACCCGCCCCCATGGCGCCTGCAAAAAAGAGCGTCATCACGAACGGGATGATCATGAGGATCGGCAGGAAGCCCGCGTTTGGATCTTCCGGGCTAAAGAGCTGTCCTAGGAGGACAATGCCACCACCCTCAAGCGCGATCACGCCGGCAAGGATGGCAAGCGCGTAGCGCCATGGCAGGAAGCCCACGCAAAACCCGACGAGTGCCGGGAGGCCCATGATCACCACGTCAGCCAAGGTTTTCAGGCAGGTTGTTGGCCCAGGCGCTGATCGTACCGGCGCCGAGGCAAACGACCATATCGCCTTCCTTGGCTTGCTCTTTGACGAGGCGGACGAGGTCTGCTTCGCATTCGATCGCGCGGGCGTGGCGGTGGCCAGAGCGGATGAGGCCTGCGACCAGATCATCACGAGAGGCGCCGGGGATCGGGTCCTCTCCTGCGGCAAAGACTTCGGCAATGGCCACGACATCTGCATCGTTGAAGCAGGTACAGAAGTCCTCGAAGAGGGACGACAGACGCGTGTAGCGGTGCGGCTGGTGCACGGCGATGATGCGGCCTTCGGTGGCTTGGCGCGCAGCTTTCAGGACGGCCGCGATTTCGACAGGGTGGTGGCCGTAGTCGTCGATGATCGTGACGCCGTTCACCTCCCCCACTTTCGTGAAGCGGCGGTTCACACCTTTGAAGTTTTCGAGCGCTGTGCGGATTTCGTCGCGCTTCATGCCGAGGTGACGTGCAACTGCGATGGCCGACAGCGCGTTGGAGACGTTGTGATCCCCCGGCATCGGCAGCGTGAGGCCTTCAAGCACGATGCCTTCGGCCTGGAGAACCACGTCAAAGAACGCCTCGCCATTTTTGTAGTGCAGGTTCACCGCGCGCACGTCCGCCTGGGCGTTAAAACCGTAGGTCAGCACGCGGCGGTCGGTGATCTTGCCCACGAGGCTCTGCACCTCGGGGTGGTCGATGCAGCAGACCGCGAGCCCGTAGAACGGGATGTTGGACACGAAATCGAGGAAGCCTTGGCGCAGCGTGTCGAAATCGCCCCAATGCTCCATGTGCTCGGGGTCGATGTTGGTGACGATGGCGATGGTGGCGGGAAGGCGATTGAAGGTGCCGTCGCTCTCATCGGCTTCGACGACCATCCATTCGCCCTGCCCCGTCCGCGCGTTCGAGCCGAAGGCGTGGATGATGCCGCCGTTGACGACGGTGGGATCGAATTCGCCATGCGCGAGCAGGGTCGCGACCATGGTCGTTGTCGTCGTCTTGCCGTGGGTACCAGCGACCGCGATGTTTGATTTCATGCGCATGAGCTCGGCCAGCATTTCCGCCCGGCGCACGACAGGCAGGCCGCGGCGGCGCGCCTCATCAAGCTCCGGGTTGCCGGGTTTGATCGCCGAAGAGATCACGACAACCTCTGCATTCTCAAGGTTCTCGGCCTTCTGGCCTTCAAAGATCAGCGCGCCGTTCGCCGCGAGGCGGTCGGTGATCTTGGAGCTCTTCAGGTCCGATCCCTGCACCGTATAGCCCAGGTTCAACAGCACCTCGGCGATGCCCGACATGCCGATCCCGCCGATCCCCACAAAGTGGATGGGTCCCACGTCGCCGGGAAGCTTGGTTGCTGAGTTCATGACGGATTTCCTGCGATCTGTTCGACGAGCGCGACAAGGCGCTCGGTGGCGTCGGGTTTACCGGTGGCGGTTGCGGCTTGGCTCATGGCCAGCGCGTGTTCGGGATTGCCGAGGATCTTGGTGATGGCCTCGGTCAGAGGTGCGACCTCAAGGTCGGCCTCTTGGATGACTTCGGCGGCGCCCGCCTCAGCGAGGCCACGGGCGTTGGCGGTCTGGTGATCCGCCGTGGCCGCCGCGAAGGGAACGAAAATCGCAGGGCGTCCGATAACGCTTGCATCCGCCACCGTGGAGGCCCCGGAGCGGGAGATCAGCAGCTGCGCCTCCGACAAGCGCGAGGGCACGTCGGTGAAAAAGCTCTGCACATCGGCGGTGACGCCGTTGTTGGCGTAGTAGAGCTCCACCCGTTCGAGGTCTTCCTCGCGGGCCTGATGGCTGACGCGGATATGGGTCAGGATTTCATGTGGCAGGGCCGCAATCGCCGGGGGTACGAAATCAGACAAAATGCGCGCGCCCTGAGAGCCGCCGAGCACGAGGATTTGCATCGGGTAGTCGCCGGGCACGATATAGGCCGCACCCGACCGGGCCCGGATCGCGCCCCGCACCGGGTTACCGACATCAACGCCATTGGCCCCTTCAGGAAGGTCGGTGGGCCAGATGCCACACGCTACCGCGTCCACACGCTTGGCGAAAAGCTGGTTCACGCGGCCAAGAACGCCGTTCTGTTCGTGGATCAGCCGCGGGACCTTCAGAAGCGTCGCCGCCCCCATGGCCGGGATCGACGGATATCCGCCAAAACCCACGACGGCCGCAGGTTTCAAGCGGCGGAACGCCATCAGCGCCGAAAGCACACCGCCTGCGATCTTGAACGGAGCTGTCAGTTTGGCCGCAATCCCGCCCCGTGCGAAAGTCGCCGAACTGACAACCTCGATCTCGACGGCCTCCGGGAACGCATCGGTATAACGCGCGCCGCGTGCGTCGGTCATCAGCTTCACGGCCCAGCCGCGCTCCAGCATCGCCTCCGAAAGGGCTTGAGCTGGAAACATGTGGCCGCCGGTCCCACCAGCGGCCATCACGAGGGTTTTCATGTCCTGCGTCCCTTGAGGATATCACCGATGTCGCCTTGAGGCCGCGAGCGGGTGAACGCAAGGAGCATTCCGAGCGCAATGCCCCCGGCGATGAGAGATGACCCACCGTAACTGACAAATGGCAGCGTCATGCCCTTTGCGGGCAAGAGGCGAACAGCGACGCCCATGTTGATCATGGCCTGCACCCCGAACATGGCAGCGAGGCCTGTGCCAGCCAGGCGGATGAAAGGATCACGCTCTTTGATCAGGCGCACGAACGCCCGGCAAACGAGCGCCGCGTAAAGTGCGATGATCGTGAGGACGAGGACCATGCCGTATTCCTCCGCGGCCACCGCGATGATGAAATCGGTATGCGCATCCGGCAGAGACCATTTCACCTCTCCCTCGCCCACGCCCACACCGAAGAACCCGCCTTCGCGAATGGCGTTCGTAGCATAGCCAAGCTGCGTGGTGGGATCGACGTCGGGGCTGAGGAAGCCGTCGATACGGCGGGCGAAATGCTCGGACGAGCTGTAGGCCAGCGTGCCCGCCGCAATCGTGAGGCCCGCCATTGCGAGCAGCAGAACCATCGGCGCGCCGGCGACGAAATACATGATCCCCCAACCAAAGAGGATCAGGCATGCTTGGCCAAAGTCGGGCTGCATCGCGAGGAGAAAGGCGATCATCACCGCCAAAACGAAGGAATAGGTGCGTCCGGGCGGGCCGTTAATCTCTTGCCCCGCAGCGAGGAGCCAAGCCGCCATGACAATGAAACCAGGCTTCAGAAACTCGGACGGCTGCAGCGAGGCAAAGCCCAGCGAATACCAACGCACAGCGCCTTTGCCGAAGTCGGTCCCAAAGAACGGCAGAAGGGCCAAAGCCACGAAGCTCACAAAGAAGCCAATCACCGCAAGGCGCCGCACGAGGTTTGGCGACATCATCGAGGTGATAACCATGGTGATCAGGGCTAGTCCGCCAAAGACCGCCTGACGCTCAACATAGTGGAACGCATCAAAGCCGTTCTTGGCGGCGAGCGGCGGAGAGGCCGCAAGCCCCAAGAGCATGCCGACGCCGAAAAGGACGAACACGCATGCCACGGACCATTTATCGAGTGTGCGCCACCAGCGCGGAATGATCGGATCGGAAGACGCGACCGGAATCGCGCCATGCACCATCTCTGTCATTGAACTACTGCCTGCTCTAAATCGCCGCTTTGCGCGGTCTGGCCCTTAGTATACGCGCTCTCGCGCCTGCGGGCTAGGAAAAAGGCTTGGATAATTGCCTCCTTTGAGGCAGGTCGCGGGCATGCATGTGAAGGTGGTGATACTTGGTGCGGGCGCAGCCGGCATGATGTGCGCGGCTCAGCTGGGCGCAGACGCTTTGGTCATCGATCACGCCAAAGCGCCGGGCGAGAAAATCCGCATCTCGGGCGGCGGGCGCTGCAACTTCACGAACCTCGAGGTGGAGCCTTCCCGTTTCCTCTCCGCCAACCCGCATTTCGCGAAATCAGCGCTCGCGCGCTACACGCAATGGGACTTTATCGAGATGGTCTCCCGCCACGGGATTGCGTGGCATGAGAAGACGCTGGGACAGCTCTTTTGCGATGGGAAGTCTACCCAGATCATCGAAATGCTGAAGGCCGAAATGGGGGATGCGCAGCTTTGGCTGCAGACCTCCGTGAAAGAGCTCTCGGCGCGCGAAGGAGGGTACGCATTGCTCCTCGAACGTGAAGGCCGCGAGGTACGCGTGACCTGTGACGCGGTTGTTGTGGCCACGGGCGGCAAGTCTATCCCCAAAATGGGCGCCACGGGTCTGGCCTACGACATCGCCCGGCAATTCGGGATCGCTGTGACCGACACGCGCCCTGCCCTGGTGCCTTTTACCTTCCCCGAGGGCCGATTTGCTCCGATCTCGGGCGTCTCAGTGCCGGTCCGCGCCGTAGCGGGCGACGGCGCGTTCAGTGAGGCTATGCTCTTCACGCACCGAGGGCTATC
>JBCBFV010000044.1:0-12607 GCA_038527425.1 Pseudomonadota bacterium | reverse complement strand
TTTCATCAAGCCACTTCAATCGCTCAATGTCTGTTCCATGAACTGCCACGCGCCAGCCCGCCTCAAGCGACTTTTCCAGCAGCATGCGGCAGGTTTGGTCGACCGGGCTTTCGGTCAGGTGGTAGAAGCGCGCGCTCACCCTTCGTAATTGTCCGCGATCATGCGGTTAAGTGCTCGCACGCCCCAGCCTGTCGCGCCCTTCGGCGCATAGGAGGTGTCAGACTTCACGCTGGCCACGCCCGCGATGTCGAGGTGGGCCCAAGGCATATCGTCGAGCACGAAGCGCTGGAGGAACTGACCCGCGGTGATCGAGCCTGCTGGGCGGCCTCCCACGTTCTTCATGTCCGCTACAGCCGACTTCAGTTGCTTGTCGTAGGCGGGCGACAGCGGCATGCGCCAGGCGCCTTCATCCTCGTCACCTGCGGCTTTCAGGAACTTCTCACTCAGATCATCAGAGTTCGAGAAGACACCGGCCATCTCATGGCCCAGGCCGATGATGATGGCACCAGTAAGTGTGGCGAGGTTGATCATGCCCACGGGCTTGAACCGCTCCTGCGCGTACCAGAGCACGTCCGCCAGAACGAGGCGGCCTTCGGCGTCGGTGTTGATGATCTCGACCGTGTCGCCCTTCATGGAGGTCACGACATCGCCCGGCCGCGTGGCATCGGGCCCCGGCATGTTCTCAACGAGACCCACGAGCCCCACGACGTTGGCCTTCGCCTTGCGCAGCGCCAGCGCGCGCATCACGCCGGAGACGACGCCCGCGCCGCCCATATCCATCGTCATGTCTTCCATGCCGCCGGCAGGCTTCAGGGAGATACCGCCCGTATCAAAGACGACACCCTTTCCGACTAGAGCGAAGGGGGCTTCATCGCCGCCGCCCTTCCACGACATCACGACGACCTTGGAGGGGGCCGAGCTGCCCTGCCCCACGCTCAGGAGCGTGCGCATGCCGAGCTCTTCGAGCTGCGGCTCTTCAAGCACTTCAACTTCGAGGCCGATCGAGGTCATCGCCGCCAGCTGTTCGGCGAAGTTCGTGGTGGTCAGATGGTTCGCAGGGGCGTTCGTCAGGTCGCGTGTGAAGAAGACACCTTCTGCGACGGCCAAAGGCGCAGCAGCGGCCTCGGCCACCTCTTCGGGCTTTGAGGCCATGACAATGACGTTGCCCTGCTCCTCAGGCTCTTCGCTCTTCATCTCGGTGTAGCTGTAGACGCGCAGCGCAATGCCTTCGCAGATCTCAGCGGCGCGCGCGATGTTGCCTGCGAGCACAAGGAGCGGCCCGTCGTTCTTGAGCTTGCCGATCGACGCCCCTGCCTTGCGTGCGTCACCAGCCTCGGGTTTGCGGGCGAGTTTCACCACGATGACGCCGGTCGCGTCCATGCCCGCGGGATAGGCAAGTTCCCGCGCCTGAGATTCTGACATCTCCGCAAACGCCTCGCTCTCGGCAAAGCGCTCGAGCGCACCTTTGGTGAGGCGGTTCACGCGACGCGCCGACTGATCGAGCTTACCCGAGGCCTCAACAAAACAAACCACTTGGCCTGTGTGGGTGGCCACCTCATCAAGTTCGGTGGGCAGGAATTCGAAAGTCACAGGTGAGGTCATTGCGGCAGCTCCTGAGCAGGTGTCTCGCAATGCTAATCACGCCCGCGTCGGAATGGCCACCCGCCGCCGACGCGACTTTCATGAAACCGCCAAATGGTTTAGCGTCGCCCCAAACGAGCGAACAGGCACAAAGCAAGGCGGAGACGAAGCGTGGCGAGGTTCGACAGATACATGCTCGCGCAGTGTCTGCAGTTATTTGGTTTCTTTGCACTCGTGCTGGTGCTGGTGTTCTGGGTGAACCAGGCGGTGAGCCTTTTTGACAGGCTGATCGCCGATGGTCAGACGGCGCTCGTCTTCCTCGAATTCACGGCACTCACGCTGCCGAACATCATTCGGACGATCCTGCCCATCGCGGCCTTCGCGGCGGTGCTTTATGTGACAAATCGCATGTCCTCGGAGAGCGAGCTCACGGTGATGCAGGCCACAGGCTATTCAGCCAAACGCATGGCCCGCCCCATCGTCTATTTCGGGATCGTGGCCGGGCTAATGATGACCGTTCTGATGCATGTGCTCGTACCGATTTCGCAAGAGCGGCTGGCATTGCGCACCCAAGAGGTCAGCGCCAATGTCACCTCTCGATTGCTCCGTGAAGGCGTCTTCACGCATCCGGGGACCGGCTCCACCCTCTATCTGCGCGACATTACGGAGAATGGAGAGCTACTCGACGTCTTTCTGGCCGATCTCGAGCCTGGTGAGAGCGACGAGATATTCACCGCCGAGCGTGCCTTTCTGGTGAAGACCGAGGATGGCCCGCGCCTCGTGATGATCGACGGCCAGAGCCAGATCCTTGATCCCGAGAGCCAGAACCTCTTCGTGACGGTCTTCAGTGACTTCGTGATCGATATCGGATCGCTTGTGGACGAGGACACGGTGCGCCAGCCGCGCCTGCGGGAGCTTCTAACGCCGCGGCTCATGTCCGCCGACCAAGCGCTCCTTGATCTGACGGGAAAGACACGCGGCGACATCGCCGAGGAATTCCACAGCCGCATCGCGCAATCGATCTTTCCGATGGTGGCGGCCCTTGTGGGCTTTGCCGTTCTGATGTCGGCAGGCTTTACGCGTTTGGGCATCTGGAAGCAGATCATCGCAGCCCTCGGCGTCCTGGTCGTTCTGGTGTCACTGGAGAACGTGATGGCCGAGCGGATCATCACCAACCCGGCAAATTGGCCGCTGGCCTATGTGCCTGCCCTTGTTGGCCTCGTCGTGGCTTGGGTGGGCCTCACATGGGCGGACCGGAACAGGCGGATGCCCGCGAGCGGGGCCGCGACATGATCCTGCATCGCTATTTTGCTGTTCGTTTCCTGAAGTCCTTCGGTGCGGTCTTCCTGATCTTCCTTGGTCTTTCGATCCTCTTCGACCTAGCCGACCAAGTACGCCGCTTTGCGGGCGACGACGTGAGCTTTGGTCAGATGCTCCAGCTGTCGTTGCTGTCGGCACCGGTGAGCTATTACCGCATCCTGCCCATCATCATGCTGATCGCGACACTAACGCTCCTTTTGTCGCTATCGCGCTCGTCCGAGCTGGTGGTGGCGCGGGCGGCGGGCCGCTCCGCTTTGCGCGCCCTCGCCGCACCTGCCCTCATGGCCTTTCTGATCGGCGTGGGCACGGTCGCCGTGCTCAACCCGCTCACTGCGGCGATGTCGAAGGAATATGAGCAACGCGTCAACGAGATCGACGACGACGGATCTTCTGTCCTGTCGATCTCTGACGAAGGGCTCTGGCTGCGCCAGGGTAATGCGGACAGCCAGACCGTGATCCGCGCGCTGAGCTCGAACCTGGATGGCACAACGCTCGAAGGCGTGACCTTCATTTCCTTCTCGCGTGAGGGTGAGCCCGTGCGCCGCATCGAGGCAGCGACAGCCACGCTCACCGAAGGCGGTTGGAACCTGACCGAAGCCAAGGCCTGGCCCCTGTCGCGGACGCCAAATCCGGAACAGGCCGCACGCGAGTATGACGAGCTCCGCATTCCTTCAGACCTCACCCGCGAAGGCATCCGTGACAGCTTTGGCACGCCTTCGGCCATCCCGATCTGGGACCTCCCTGCCTTCATCGAACAGCTCGAGCGTGCAGGCTTTTCTGCACGCCGCCACCTCGTGTGGTTCCATATCGAACTCGCGCTTCCCGCCTTTATGGTCGCCATGCTCCTCGTAGCCGCGGGGTTCACGATGCGGCATACGCGCGTCAGTCGCACAGATCTTATGGTGCTCTACGCCGTCATGCTGGGCTTCGGTCTTTATTTCATCCGTAATTTCGCTCAGATTCTCGGAGAGAACGGGCAGATGCCGATACTATTGGCGGCATGGGCGCCGCCCTTGGGGGCGATCGGATTGGCCTTGGGATTGCTGTTGCACTTGGAAGACGGATGACGCGACGACTACTAGCCTTCCTTCTTTTCTTTCTCGCTGCCGCCCCGCTGAGCGCGCAGGAAGCGGCAACGCTGATCGCCGACCGTGTTGAGGCCCGGGGTGACCTTCTTACGGCCACCGGCAATATCGAGATCTTTCAGGGCACGACGCGATTGCGGGCGCAAAGCATCGTCTATGACGGGGCCACGGACACTCTGACGATCGAGGGGCCGATCGAGCTTCGCGATGGGCAAGAGATCACGATCCTTGCCTCGCAGGCAGAGCTGTCGCGCGGGTTGACGGATGGGATCCTGCGTGGCGCGCGCTTGGTGCTGAACCAGCAACTTCAGATCGCGGCCGTGGAAATGCAGCGTGTGTCGGGCCGTTACACGACCGCCAGCCGCGTGGGCGCCACCTCCTGCCATGTCTGCGAGAACGGCCGCCCGCCCCTCTGGCAGATCCGAGCCAGCCGGATCACCCACGACGCGCAGGAAAAACAGCTCTATTTCGACCGCGCGCAGCTGCAGGTGCTGGGCGTGCCCATCTTCTACGTCCCACGCTTGCGCCTGCCGGACCCAGGCAATTCTCGTTCCACGGGCCTGCTTATCCCGGAAATCAAAAGCTCCACGCTCTTGGGCAACGGGGTCAAGCTGCCCTACTTCATCGCTCTTGGAGATGATGCCGACCTCACGGTCACGCCCTTCATCACCACGGACACTCGCACGCTGGAGCTGCGCTACCGCCAAGCATTCGCGCGCGGCTGGATCAATTTGAACGCTTATCTTTCCGACGACCGGATCGGCGTACCTGATTTTCGCTGGGGTTTCCTTGGAAGCGGGGCATTCGGGGTCGCGCATGGCTATACCCTCGCCTTCGACATCGAAGAAGAAGGCGATCTCGGCTATCTCAACGACTACGATTATTCCGACAAAGACCGTCTCGACAGCGCGATCAGCCTGTCGCGCACCCGCGCGCAGGACGACACATTCGTTGAGCTCGTCTCTATCCGGTCGCTGCGCGACGGCGAAGATAATGACGAATTCCCGGCCCTCCTCTTTGAGGCGCGCCACACGGAGCGCCTCGGTCAAACGGGCGCGCTTACCTTCGATATGGATGGTCATTTCCGCCGCTCGGACCTGACGACCGATGCCGACGGTGACGGGATCGCCGATGGCCTCGACAGCCTCCGCTTCGGCGCCTCCGGCGACTGGAAATGGAGCAGCCTTCTCTCACGCGGTCTGATCTTTGAGGCCAAGGCTGAGGCGGGCGCAGACATCTTCCTTCTCTCAGATGACCCCAATTTTGAGAGCACCGTTGCGCGTGGCCAGGGTGCTGCAGCAATCGGCCTGCGTTGGCCCCTTATCCAACGGGCAAGCGGCCCTAGTGGAGCCACCAACATGATCGAGCCGCATGTGCAGTTGGTCTATGGCGACGCCACAGATGTGGCCCTGCCCAACGAAGACAGCACGCGCATCGAATTTGATGAAGGCAATCTCTTCGCACTGAACCGTGCGACCGGCTCTGACTTCTTTGAGACGGGCTTCCGTCTCGATACCGGCATCACATGGCGCCGGCAGGGCCCCGCAGGCTGGGACACAACGCTCACCGTCGGGCGCGTCGACCGCTTCTCCGGCGACAACACGGAATTTACCGCCGCCTCGGGACTGTCGAGCGACAATTCAAACTGGCTTGTCTCTGGCGCCTTGGTGACCGGCGAAGGCCTCGATCTGACGGGCCGCGTGATCTTTGACAACGACTTTAGCGTCTCCAAAGGTGACCTGCGCGTGGCCTACGACGCCGACCGGCTTCGGATCGACACCGCCTACGCCTATCTCGAACGAGACCTTGAGGAAGATCGCACCTCCACCGCTTCAGAACTCGCGCTGACAACGGCCTATGACTTTACGGATGTGCTCACTGGCCGCCTGGACATGCGCTACGATTTCACGACCGAGAAAACCACCGAAGCTGGCGTGGGCATCACCTATGTGAACGAGTGCGTGGAGGTCGGGTTTTCCGTCTCGCGCAACTTCACGGCTTCGGCTAGTGTCACGCCAAGCACGGAATACGGGCTGACGGTTCGGCTCAGAGGATTTGGCACCGACGCCATCCCTCGGGCCCGGAAAGCCACCTGTAGCTGACGCAACCGCCCCTGAGTGGCGGAACAAACGAGACGAGCAAGAGGGAAAACCCATGGCGCGCTTCCTGATTTTGACCCTGGCACTCCTGTGGCCCGCCATCGGCATGGCCCAATCGCAATTCCGCACTGTGGTGACTGTCGATAACGCGGCAATCACGGCATTTGAGGTTGAGCAACGGCTGCTCTTCCTGCGCGCGCTGAATACGCCCGGCGCCAGCCGCGAGGGCGCGCTCGAGCAGCTCATCGAAGACCGTCTCAAGCAGGCCGCCGCGCGCCGCGCGGGCCTGCAACTGACCGACGAGGGCCTTGAGCGGTCGCTCGAAGACTTTGCAGGGCGCGCCAACCTGACTGTCGCTGAGTTCCAACAGACCCTTCGCGCGCAAGGTGTGGAGCCGGAAACGCTGGCAGACTTTGTTCAAGTCGGTGTCCTTTGGCGCGAATTGATCCGCGCGCGCTTCGGGGACCGCGCCTCCATCAGCGAGGCAGAGATCGACCGCGCCGTGGGCAATGCGAGCCAAAGCTCCTCGCTCCGCGTTCTTTTGAACGAGATCGTGCTCCCCGCCCGCCCGATTGGTAACGAACGCGCCCAAGCCGTACAGAACGCGGACCGCATTCAGCGCATCACCTCGATCAGCGCCTTTCAGGCCGAAGCCAGCCAGCTTTCCGCGTCGCCGTCGCGCGCACGCTCCGGTCGCTTGGAATGGCTGAACCTCAGCGAGCTCCCACCTGCCCTAGCGCCAATCCTGCTTGATCTGACACCGGGCGAAGTCTCTGCACCGATCGAGCTTGAGAACGCCATCCTGCTCTTCCAGCTGCGCGCCATTCAGGAAGTCGACCGGCCTGCGGCGACACCAGCCGCGATTGATTACGCCGCCCTTTACCTGCCTGGCGGCCGTTCAGACCGCACGCTTCAGCAAGCCAGCCAGATCGCCGCACGCGTGGATAACTGCGATGACCTTTATGGCGAGGCACTCGGCATGCCGACCGAGGCGCTGGAACGCGGCTCGAAGGCACCCGCTGAGATCCCCGATGACATCGCGATCGAGCTCGCCAAGCTCGATGCAGGCGAGGTGTCGACAGCGCTGACCCGCGCCAATGGTGAAACCCTCGTGTTCCTGATGATGTGCGCGCGTGTGCCCGCCCTCGATGCCGAGCCCGACCGCAACGCCGTGCGCGCACGCCTGCGCTCGCAGCGCCTTGAAGGCTATGCCGATGGCTTCCTGGCTGAGCTTCGCGCACAGGCGGTGGTTTCCACGCGATGACAGACCTCCCCGTTGCCCTGAGCTGCGGAGAGCCTGCGGGCATTGGACCTGAGATCGCACAACTGGCGTGGAGCACGCTGAAGGGCGATCTGCCTTTCCTGTGGCTCGGTGATCCACGGCAACTTCCCCTCGATTTGCCCTGGCAGCCCGTCAATGACGCGTCGGAGGCCGCGACAGTAGCGCCTACAGCCATGCCGGTTTGGGAGATCCCTTTCGACGGCGCACCAACGAAAGGCACCGCCGACCCAAAGAACGCCCACGGCGTGATCCGCGCGATCGAGGAAGGCGTGAGGCTCGTGCAAGGTGGGGCCGCGAAGGCGCTCTGCACCGCGCCCATTCACAAGGCCGCCCTGCAGGACGGCGCAGGCTTTGCATTCCCGGGCCACACCGAGTTTCTGGCACATCTCGCAGGCGTCGAGGATGTCGTGATGATGCTCGCGTGTTCCGAGCTGCGCGTCGTGCCCGCCACGATCCACATTGCTTTGAAAGACGTGCCAGCGGCCTTCACTGAAGAGCTGCTGCGGGCGCAAGTTACCATCACGGAGCGCGCGCTCCGCGAAACCTTCGGGATCGCAAGCCCTCGCATCGCAGTTGCGGGCCTCAACCCCCACGCGGGCGAAGACGGCAAGATGGGCGATGAAGAGCTCACCTGGATGCGCGCGGCGATCGCGCGGCTGCAAACTGAAGGTTTCAATATAATGGGGCCTATGCCTGCAGACACCATGTTCCACGCCCGCGCGCGCGAGGGCTATGACGTGGCGATTTGTGCCTATCACGACCAAGCGCTCATCCCGATCAAGACGCTCGATTTCGACGGCGGCGTGAACGTCACGCTGGGCCTGCCGTTCCGGCGCACCTCCCCCGATCACGGGACAGCCTTCGATATCTCGGGCAAAGGCATCGCACGACCCGACAGCCTGATCGCGGCCCTAAAGATGGCGGCAGCGTAATGCAGATCGACAGCCTTCCACCGCTGCGCGAGGTCATAGCCGCGCATGACCTGCGGGCCAAGAAATCGCTCGGACAGAACTTCCTTCTCGACCTCAACCTAACGGCAAAGATCGCCCGCCAAGCTGGCGACTTGAGCGCCTGCGACGTGCTGGAGGTTGGCCCGGGCCCCGGCGGCCTAACGCGCGGCCTGCTCGCTGAAGGCGCGCGCAAGGTGCTGGCCGTTGAGAAAGACGAACGCTGCCTACCTGCTCTCGCTGAGATCGCAGAGGCCTACCCCGGACAGCTCGAGGTGGTGAATGGCGATGCGCTCAAAGTAGATCCTCTGAACCATCTCAACGCGCCGATCCGCATCGTGGCGAACCTGCCCTATAACGTGGGTACTGAGCTTCTGACGCGCTGGCTCTCGGTGCCGTGGCCGCCCTTTTGGGAGAGCCTGACGCTTATGTTCCAGAAAGAGGTGGCCGAACGGATCGTGGCGCGCCCAGGCTCCAAGGCTTACGGACGCCTCGCAATTCTGTCGCAGTGGCGCTGCGAGGCCAGGATCGCCATGACGCTCCCGCCAGAGGCGTTTCAACCGGCGCCCAAAGTTCATTCCGCTGTGGTGCATCTGGAGGCGCTGGACGCACCCAAGTTCGAGGCCGACGCAGGTAGGCTTTCCGCACTGACGGCCAAGGCTTTCGGTCAAAGACGCAAAATGCTGCGGGCCAGTCTCAAAGGCATCACGAGTGATTTGGAAGACAAGTTAGAGTCGGTCGGCATAAAGCCCACCTCTCGCGCCGAGGAGATCGATCTGGAGCGCTTCTGCGCCCTATCAAGACTGATCTAGAGTTTATTCAGCCGCCTGAGGGGCTTCGTCACCACCGGTAGGCTGATCGCCACCCTCGTCACCAGAGGTCTTGCGCGAACGACGACGCTTAGGCTTCAGCGCGCTTTCGGGCGTCTCCACCAGGCCGCTGTCGCTGCCTTCCACCACATCAGGCTGGTCCGACTGGCCAGGGTCACCGGCAACGTTCGATTCACGCTCCTGACGCTCGGCCCGCTCGCGGTCCCGCTCGGCCTGACGTTCGCGGTTCTGACGCTCCTGCTCTTCGCGGCGCGCTTCCTGCTCTTTCTGAGCTTCGCCCAGAAGGCGCGTATAATGCTCGGCATGCTGCGCGAAGTTCTCAGCTGCAACACGATCGCCAGACAATTGGGCGTCACGCGTGAGCTGGTTGTATTTGTCGATGATCTGCTGCGGCGTGCCGCGCACTTTGCCTTCGGGCCCGGAACTATCGAACACCCGATTGATGACGTTACCCATCGAGCGGTTGTTATTGTTGCGGTTCTTCGACCGCGAACGGGATTTCGATGATCTCATAAGGTCGCTTCTAGCCTGTTTTTGGCTCTGTGACCGCAATGCGGATCGGGGTCACAACTTGTCGATGATTAGCGCGGCGAGTTCCCTCAGCCTGCGCTGTGGTTAGTTTGCACGTTAGACTGCATGTCGCAAGATGTTTTGGCCGGCAAACCCTAAAAATCAGTGGAAATCCGCGTCAAACGGGGTCTTTGGCCACCAATACTCTGTGTTTTCCGCTCAGGTCGGCGCGAAATGATGTGTCGCTCCAACCCTCGGCACGCGCAATCTCTTCCACGTCGGGCCCTTGGCCTGCGCCGAATTCCACGATGATACGACTGCCGGGTCTTACGTGCTTGCGAGCCCCTGCAAAGATCGCGCGATAGGCGGACAGACCATCTGCGTCGTCGGTCAAAGCTATGCGCGGCTCGTGGATGCGTACTTCGGGTTGCAGCTCGTCCATTTCAAGGGCCGCGATGTAAGGCGGGTTTGAAACGATAAGATCATAGGTGCCTTCAACGGCCTCAAACCAATTCGAGCCCAGAAATGATAAGCGGTCCGCCACACGCAGCTCACGAGCGTTGCGCGCGGCCACTGCCAACGCCGCGTCCGAAACGTCCGTTGCGGTTCCTTGGGCCGTCTCACGCTCCGCAAGAAGGGTCACGGCGATGGCCCCGCTGCCCGTACCAAGATCAAGCAGGTTGCTGAAATCTCCCTCAAGCGCCGCAGCGATCAGCGTCTCAGTCTCCGGACGGGGGTCGAGCACGTCAGCGTTCACCTCAAAGCGACGGCCCCAAAACTCGCGGTAACCCAGAATGTGGGACATCGGCGTATGCTCAGCGCGCCGTGCCGCCAAGGCCCGCATTGCGGTCTCGGTCTCCACGGTAAGAGGGTCGTGCTCAAGAAGCGTGAGGCGGCCTGTTTCCACCCCAAGGGCATGGGCCACGATCAGGCGCGCGTCACGCGGCGCCGCGTCGATACCATGGTCTGAAAGATAGGCCGTGATCGCACGCACCCCCTCGCGGATGGTGGTCGTCACCCCTCCATCTCCGCCAACGCTGCGGCCTGAGCCTCAGCCTGCAGGGCGCCCACGATCTCCTCCAGATCGCCGCCCATGACGGCGTCGAGCTTATAGAGCGTGAGGTTGATGCGGTGGTCCGTCATCCGCCCCTGCGGGAAGTTGTAGGTCCTGATGCGTTCAGAACGGTCGCCTGAGCCCACCTGCGCCTTGCGATCGGCTGAACGTTCGCTGTCCACGCGCTGACGTTCAGCGTCATAGAGGCGCGTTTTAAGAACCTGCATCGCGATCTCGCGGTTGCGGTGCTGGGACTTCTCGGAGCTCGTCACCACGATGCCCGTTGGAATGTGGGTGATACGGACGGCGGAGTCCGTCGTATTCACGTGCTGACCGCCCGCGCCGCTGGCACGCATCGTATCAATACGGATGTCGGCGGCGTCGACGTGGATGTCGACGTCTTCGGCCTCGGGGAGCACAGCCACCGTGGCCGCCGACGTGTGAATACGCCCGCCGGATTCCGTCGTCGGCACCCGCTGCACACGGTGCACGCCGCTCTCATACTTCAGCTTGGCGAAGACACCTTCGCCCTGCACATGGGCCACGACCTCTTTGATGCCGCCGAGCTCTGTGGATTGCTCCTCCACGATCTCAAAACGCCACCCCTGCGCCTCTGCGTAGCGCTGATACATGCGCAGGAGATCACCGGCGAAGAGAGACGCCTCATCCCCGCCCGTGCCCGGCCGGATCTCGATCATCGCAGGGCGCGCATCGGCGGCGTCCTTGGGAAGAAGCGCGATCCTGAGCTCCTGCTCCAGCTCCGGCAGGCGCGCGCGGAGCTCTGGAAGCTCCTCCTCGGCCAGCTCCTTCATGTCCGGGTCGCCCAGCATCTCTTCGGCCTCGGCAATGTCAGCCTCGACCTGCTCATAGGCGCGGATTTGCTCCACCACCGGGCGCAGATCGCTGTATTCCTTGCCGAGCTTGGCGATATCGCCCTCGCCCGTAGACATGGCGGCTTCGAGAAACTCGAACCGTTGCGTGATTTGAAGAAGAGTGTCGCGCGGGATCATGCCCCTGAGGTGCGCCAAGCCGCCGCTAGGGTCAAGGCCTGTGCCGTGGTACGCTCACCCCATGCGTATTTCTATTCTCATACTTTCCCTCATGGCAGGCATGGCAAACGCGCAATTGAACCCCGCATTGGATTGTTGGTGCCGGGGCTCCTCCGGTGAACGCTTTGAAATGGGCGACATTACCTGCTTCACGATCAGCGGGCGCACCTTCACGGCGCAGTGCCAGATGAGCCTCAACAACCCGATGTGGCGCGAGGTTACCGACGGCTGCGCGATCAGTTAGTCGCCGCTGCCAGCCACTGTTCGACACGGGCGCGGTTAGCGCCAAAATCCTTGCGGCCGTAAATCAGGTGCGCGGAGATATGGATCAGGCCGTCCTCTTGCCAGACATGCACGAGGTCCGGGAACCGGATCGCGGGGGAACGCGTGAGATAGAGCCCCTCCTCCATCTTGCGGGCTTTGGGCCAGGTCATGATCGCCGCTTCAAGCTTGGCGAGGTCATGCGTTTCCGTGCTGACGACGGCATAGAAGCCGCCTTCGGACCGGTAGGTGCCCACGGGCTGCGCCTCTGGCCGACCGGGGCCGGCAGTGGCCGCGACGGGTGCAAAGCGCACGTAGGCCAGCACGAAGAGGATGAGGATGGCGAGAACAAAAAGGATGGTACCGAACATGCGCATGCCTCAGCGATATGGAACACCGGGAAGGATCGACAACATCTCGAAGATGAGGTTGGCGCCCACAAGGGCCGTGTTGCCGGACGGATCATAGGGTGGCGAGACCTCCACAAGGTCAAAGCCCACGATGTTGAGGCCATTGAGGCCGCGCAGGAACTCCATGGCCTGCCACGTCGTCAGGCCGCCAATCTCGGGCGTGCCGGCGGCACGCCCGA
>JBCBFV010000043.1:0-12646 GCA_038527425.1 Pseudomonadota bacterium | reverse complement strand
CTCCGCGGCTTCGGCTTCGGCTTCGGCTTCGGCTTCGGCTTCGGCTTCGAAGGCATCCTCGTCGGGGTTGTAAACCTCCGCAACGTCGTCGGCTGAATTTTCGACCTCTGTCTCTACAATCTCAGCGTCTTCAATTGCGTCTTCGTTCTGGTCGGACCCACGGTTGGCAGCCACGCGTTACCCCTGTCTTTGCGCCTGCGACTGTCGCAGAACTCCATCAGCTTAGCTTTGCCGGTCAGCCATCTCAACCCACGCCCGCATTGGCGGGACAGAGGCGATCGCATCCATCATTGCGGCCTCCGTCGGAGAAGCCGAAACAACCGTCGGACGAGCACCCGGCAGCTTCACTTCCTTAGCCACAGCTGCGCTCAAAGCAACGGGCCAAATCCCTTCGCAATTCCCCATGCGGGATGACACGATCTGCGCGCTACGCGGTGAAAACAAAGGCAGGATCAATGTAGGATGGCTGGCCAGTGCATTGAAGGTTTCGGCGGGCCACTCTTGCTCATCTTGCTGATAAACAACAATTTCTTCGCAAGCCAAGCCCGCCTCGGACAAGCGAGAAGCGACATCGCCGCGGCTCTGCTCTCCACGCAGGTGCAAAAGCGGCGTTTTGGGCTGGCTGGCGATCAACTCGGCGATCAATCCTTCGGCATCTCCCCCCATAGCGCGGGCAGAGTAGCCTAAAGATTGGGCAACACTGGCCGTTTTCTCGCCGACAGCAAAACAAGGCATCTCCCGGGGCACCGTAAGACGCTCCAAACTGCGCGCACCATTGGCTGAAGTGAGAATCACCCCCGCAAATCTGTCTAATTTGACTGACACTGAGATGACACTGACGTCGATCACCGGCGCCAAGAGCGTTTCGACTCCGAAGCGGTCCCCTAAAGCAGCGGCAAAACGGGTGGCCTCGGGCTCCGGGCGGGTGACAAGGCAAAGAGGCGCGGCTTGTGTCATCGTGGGCGCCAGAGTAGTGCGCGGTGGCCATGGGAGCAACGCAATGAGCCTTATCCTCGGAATCGAAAGCAGCTGCGACGACACCGCCGCTGCCGTCGTGCGCCTTGGTGCGCCGTCCGAGGTGCTGTCGAACGTCGTCTATGGTCAGAACGCGCTTCACGCCGACTTCGGAGGCGTGGTCCCCGAGATTGCCGCCCGTGCCCATGCCGAAAAGCTCGATGTTGCCGTCTCGGCGGCCCTCAGGGATGCGGACGTCAGCTTGGCAGATTGCGACGCTATCGCGGTGACGGCTGGGCCCGGGCTGATCGGCGGGGTTATGGCCGGGGTCATGTGCGCCAAGGGGCTGTCTGCTGCGACCGGAACACCATTGGTTGGGGTGAACCACCTTGCCGGACACGCACTGACACCGGTGCTCACCGACGGGCTGAGCTTCCCTTATCTCATGCTCCTCGTCAGTGGCGGGCATTGTCAGTTTCTCATCGCCCACTCAGCGACGAAGTTCACCCGGTTGGGCGGCACCATTGATGACGCCCCTGGTGAGGCTTTTGACAAAGTGGCCCGTTTGCTTGGGTTGCCGCAGCCCGGAGGCCCGGCCGTCGAGGCCTGCGCCAAGGTGGGAGAGGCGCGCATCAAGCTGCCGCGTCCGCTAATGGACCGCGCGGATTGCAACATGTCCTTCTCCGGCTTGAAGACCGCCGTCCTACGCGCGCGGGATGAGGCGATGGCAACCGCTGGCGGGCTCAGACGTCAGGATCAAGCGGATCTGTGCGCCAGTTTCCAGGCCGCGGTGGTGGATGTGCTCGTCGGCAAATCCCGCCGCGCGATTGAAGCCTATCTCGCCCACGCACCGGACAAGCCCGCCCTTGCGGTGGCCGGTGGCGTTGCCGCGAACGGGCCGATCCGCGAGGGGCTCAAAGCGCTCTGCGCTGAGACCGGCCTGGCCTTCACTGCGCCACCGCTTGCGCTTTGCACTGACAATGCCGCGATGATCGCGCATGCAGGCGGGCTTCTCTTTGCGGGCGGGCACCGCGACGGGCTCGATCTGGCCGCACGACCGCGCTGGCCGCTGGATCAAACGCAGGCGCCTCTGATCGGCTCCGGCAAGAAAGGGGCGAAGGCATGATCGCGATCCTGGGCGCCGGCGCATTTGGATCCGCCTTGGCCATGGCGTTGCCGGGTCCGACAAAGATCTGGGGGCGAGGTCTGACAGGCCGCTCCCCCGCACGACTGCCAGGCCATAGCTTCCCGGAGCATGTTGAGATCGCGCCGTCGATCAGCGAGGCCGCTATAGGAGCAGAAGTCGTTCTGATCGCCACACCCATGAAGGCGCTCCGCACCGTGGCTGAGGAACTCGACACGCAAGCCCCTCTCATTGCTTGCTGCAAAGGGATCGACCCGGAAACGGGCCTTGGCGCTGCGAGCCTGCTCGAAAGCCTCACAGGCAAACCCGCAGGCATCCTCACCGGGCCCAGCTTTGCAGCAGACATCGCCCGTGGACTTCCCACAGCGCTGACCCTTGCGATGGAGGGGGACAGCGCCGCCGTCCAAGCGCGGCTCAGCGGGCCTGTAATCCGTCTCTACACCAGCGCGGATGTGCGCGGGGCCGAGCTCGGCGGGGCGCTAAAGAACGTGCTAGCCATTGCTGCGGGCGCTGTCATGGGCGCGGGCCTTGGGCAAAGCGCACAGGCTGCGCTCCTGACCCGAGGCTTTGCAGAGATCACCACCCTAGCCCGCTGCGAAGGCGCGAAGACAGAGACACTCATGGGCCTCTCGGGTGTTGGCGACATGATGCTAACGGCGTTCTCAGAAGGGTCTCGCAACTATCGCTACGGCCTGGCCCTCGGACGGGGGGAGAGCTTTGGGGAAGACACCACTGTCGAAGGCATCACCACGGCCGCGGCCATCGCACAGCTGGCCGAAAAGCACGGGCTCGACCTTCCCGTGCTGGCCACCACCCAGCGCTTGCTTTCGGGCGAGCTGACCATCAATACAGCGGTGCAGGCGCTGATGTCCCGCCCGCTGAAGGAGGAATAGATGCTCGTAGCCCTCACTGCCCGCGACAAGGCGGGTGCGCTGAATGTCCGGATGGAAAACCGCCCGAAGCATGTGGAGTACCTGAAGGCCTCGAGCGCCGTGCGCATGGCCGGGCCGCTTCTGGACGACGCGGGCGACATGTGCGGATCGCTAATCATCCTCGAAGTCGAGGACATGGCCGAGGCGGAAGCCTGGGCCGCGTCCGACCCCTACGCGCTGGCCGGGCTCTTTGAGAGCGTGTCGCTCGACCCATGGAACAAGGTCATCGGCTGATGGCGTATTGGCTCTTCAAATCTGAACCCTCGACCTGGAGCTGGGACCAGCAGGTGGCCAAGGGCGACGAGGGCGAGGAATGGGACGGGGTGCGCAACTACCAAGCCCGCAACTTCATGCGCACCATGAAGGTGGGCGACCTAGGCTTTTTCTACCACTCGCAAACCGAGAAAGCGGTGGTAGGCATCGTTGAGGTCATCGCGGAGAGTCACCCAGATTCCACCACCGATGATGAGCGTTGGGACTGCGTGGATATCAAAGCCATCCGCCCGCTGTCGTCGGTCACGCTCGACCAGATCAAGGCGGACGAACGACTGGCGGACATGGTGCTGGTGAAGAACTCCCGCTTGTCGGTCCAGCCGGTCACGGATGCGGAATGGGAAATCATCGTCGCGCTCGGCGGGGGTTGATCGAAAAAGAAGCTCCGGCAATGCTTCTCTCAAAAGGGAGGAGAAAATGGAGTTCATCAACGTCATCGCTGCCGCCGTCGCGGCATGGATGTTCGGAGCGGTCTGGTACATGGCCCTCGCCAAGCCTTGGATGGCAAATTCAGGCGTAGAGGTCGTGGACGGCAAACCGGCCAATCAAGCCAACCCGCTGCCCTACATCATCTCCTTTGTCGGGGCGGTTATCGTCGCGGGAATGATGCGCCACATCTTCGAGGGAGCAGGGGTCACGGGCCTCGGGCGCGGCCTACTCTATGGTGCAGGCCTCGGCGCGTTTATCTCCGTACCTTGGCTGTCTGCAAACTACGCCTTTGCAGGTCGGCCGCTGATGCACTGGATCATCGATGCGGGCTACGCCATCGGCGGGTGTGCTGCGATCGGGTTGGTTTTGAGCCTGTTTTGAAAATGCGTGAGCGGAAGCCCTGAAAGCCTCCGCTCATCACCCATCTCGTCCGCCTGTTGAGGCGTTCTGTCGTGGTAGATGTTCTGGCCTCACCGGGCAAAGGAAATGCCCGTAGGATTTGATCCAAGCTTGAGACGACAAATAGAAAAGGGCGCCGTACTCGGGCGCCCTTCTTTGTTGGTCTTGTCCCTCAGGATCAGCCGTAGACGGACTCTTTCCCGAAGTGCTTGGTCAGCATGTAGTAGACCACGGCGCGGTACTTGTTGCGCTCCGACTTGCCGTAGGTCTCCACCACTTGGTTGATCGCCGCCATGAGGTCGGGGCTGTCTGCCAGACCCAGCTTCTTCATGAGGAAGTTCTCTTTGACCGTCTCAAGCTCGCTCTCCTGGCTGCTCGCCACGGTTGACGCGTCCGCGTTGTAGATCGCTGGGCCGCAGCCGATGGTCACTTTGGTGAGCAGATCCATGTCCGGCTCCATCCCGCACTTGTTGCGCAGGTCGTCCGCATATTGGGCGATCAGATCGTCGCGTTTTCCCATTAGTCCCTCCTGTCCACTATTGGACGTTATCTCTTTATCTCTATGTGCGCTTGGCCGCGCTGAGCGCAGCTAAACATAGCCATCTCACGCGACAAAGGATTTTCCACGGGGAATTTCACCGACATCCCGTCCAATCGAGCTGAATGTGGAAGTGATCGGCGTGCAGAGCGTTGTATTCTGGGCCCAGAACGAGGCCGAAGACCTCGCAAGCGGTTTCTTGCGCATGTCTCAGGAACGCGGCCTTCGGGCCGGTTTCGTCCCAGTGTTCCCGCAAATCCACAACTTCGCCGTCGTCCAACACGAAGCCGGAGACATCGACCGCCCGCGCGGTGGCATGGGTGGACCAGCGGTTGCTCTCGCCGCTGGGCGTTCGGATGCGGCGGCAATTGTAGCTGGAATAGTGCCTGATCTCCCGCACGCCCTGGCCGAGGATGTCCCGCGCGCCGGGTTGCAGGCCGTGGCGCTCCCACAGCGCGGTGCGCAGCGCGATTTCGCAGGTCGTCTCGAAGGGCCGCATACTGGCCTGCCCGACGCCCGCGACGCTGACGCGCTGGGCGATCCCGCAGGTCTCGGACGTCTCGAGCGGAGGCATCGGTGTGATATTAGCCGCCTCCTGCAAGACAGCGGCACAAGCGCCGGGCTGCGCCATGAGCCCCCTGATCTTCCAATCCGTCAGTGGGGACGGCGCATAAGCCACGTCAAAAGGCTCCAGCGGGTTCCATTCGGGCGGCAAGGGCGTGTCGGGATGGATCAGCGCCTGGTTCACACCAAGGCCCGCCCCAACAAGCACCAACAAAAAAGCCGCCCGTCGCAAAAACGGGCGGCTCTTTTTGGTTGGCTCGGACACGGCGCTTAGTAGCGGTAGTGTTCCGGCTTGAACGGACCCTCGACAGTCACGCCGATGTAGTCCGCCTGATCCTTGTTCAGCTCGGTCAGCTTCACGCCGATCCGCTTGAGGTGCAGACGTGCCACTTTCTCATCGAGATGCTTGGGCAGGATGTAGACCTCGTTCTTGTAGTCGCCGCCGTTCTTCCAGAGCTCGATCTGAGCGAGCACCTGGTTGGTGAAGGAGGCAGACATCACGAAGGACGGGTGGCCCGTCGCGTTGCCTAGGTTCAGCAGGCGACCTTCGGAGAGAAGGATGATGCGGTTGCCCGAAGGCATCTCGATCATATCCACCTGCTCTTTGATGTTCGTCCACTTGTGGTTCTTCAGAGCGGCAACTTGGATCTCGTTGTCGAAGTGGCCGATGTTGCCCACGATCGCCATGTCCTTCATCTCGCGCATGTGCTCGATGCGGATGACGTCCTTGTTGCCGGTGGTGGTGATGAAGACGTCCGCGGTGGAGATCTCGTCCTCGAGCAGCGTCACTTCAAAGCCGTCCATGGCCGCCTGCAGTGCGCAGATCGGGTCGACTTCGGTCACCTTCACGCGGGCACCTGCGCCGCGCAGCGAGGCCGCAGAACCTTTGCCCACATCGCCGTAGCCCATCACGACGGCGACCTTACCGGCCATCATCGTGTCGGTGGCGCGGCGGATGCCGTCCACAAGGCTCTCTTTACAGCCGTACTTGTTGTCGAACTTCGACTTGGTGACGGAGTCATTCACGTTGATCGCCGGGAAAGGAAGCTGGCCGTTTTTGACGAGTTCATAGAGGCGGTGAACGCCGGTCGTCGTTTCCTCGGACACGCCTTTGATCTGATCACGCATCTTGGTGAACCAGCCGGGGGAGGCCGCCATGCGCTTCTTGATCTGCTCTTTGATGACCGCTTCTTCTTCGGACTGCGGCACGGGGATGATCTCTTCCCCGGCTTCGGCACGAGCGCCGAGCAGGATGTAGAGCGTCGCATCACCGCCATCGTCGAGGATCATATTCGGGCCGTCCGCGAACTGGAACGACATGTCGAGATAATCCCAGTGCTCCTCAAGGGACTGGCCCTTGATCGCGAAGACCGGCACACCGGCTTCGGCGATGGCCGCTGCGGCGTGGTCCTGGGTGGAGAAGATGTTGCAAGACGCCCAGCGCACATCTGCGCCTAAGGCCGTCAGGGTTTCGATTAGAACTGCAGTCTGGATCGTCATGTGCAGCGAGCCAACGATCCGTGCACCGGCCAGTGGCTTCTCTTCGCCGTACTCTTCGCGCAGCGCCATCAGGCCCGGCATTTCGGTTTCAGCGATGTCGAGTTCTTTGCGCCCGAAACCGGCGAGCGCGATGTCTTTGACGACGTAGTCTTTAGCCATTGGGGGCCTCTCTCAAATGATCTTGAGGCGCCCTAACACCGCCCTGCGGTTGTCGCAAGGCGGGCGGTCGATTAGCCCGGAATACCAGCGGGAAGCAGGCTCTCTTGGGCCCAATTCGTTCCAGCCGCCACAATGCAGGATTTCCCGCTCGTTTCCGTGACGAGGATCGTCCAGGTGTTGTCTTCGGGGCTCACAAAGACCTCGACGATGCGGTCGTCGCCCTGCAGGCCGCCGCTGATGGGTGTTTCACCGTAGTTGAGCGAGAGTGCCGTCGCGATTGCGTCGCGGTTCGCGCAGTTCATGGCCGAGGCGCTGGATGCGGCGATGCATAAGACACCGATTAGCGCAGACGTGAGTGCTCTTGTCATTCTTAGGCTCCGTTCCGATTGGCCCATCGCTTAGGCGATGGACTTGGTTACGTTTGCCTCCCTGCGCAGGAGCATAGCCTTGCATTTGTTAAGGTCGCGTTCAGCAACCCGGATATTCGCGTTCTGTGAAGGCATGTGATGAAAAATTGAGCGCTCGGGGCCGGTCGCGGGCGCCAGATGAGCGCCCCAGGGGCCGCAAAGGCGGCTTTAGACACGGCCCTGGACCCAAGAAATGAACACTCCGACAGCCCATCGCGTCGCCCGAAAGCGCGGCGTTGAAGCGATGAAGCGGGGATGCTAGCCCGCAAGAAAGGAGACTTTCAGATGCCGCAGGCACCACGCGCATGGCAGAGGATGTTGTCGGGACGCAGGCTCGATCTGCTTGATCCGACACCCGTCGATATCGAGATCGAGGACATCGCCCATGGCCTCGCTTTCGTGGCGCGTTGGAACGGTCAGACCGTGGGTGATTTCGCCTATTCGGTCGCCGAGCACTCCATCTTCGTTGAGGAGATCTACGGTCGCTTGCAGCCCGACGCGCCGGTCAAGTGGCGCTTGGCGGCCTTGCTCCATGATGCCCCGGAATACGTGATCGGCGACATGATCTCGCCCGTGAAAGCGGCGGTGGGGCCGGGCTATGGCGCGCTCGATGACAGGCTTACAGCCGCGATCCACATTCGCTTTGGCCTGCCCGCGGCCATCCCGGCGACGGTGAAGAAGCAGATCAAGAAAGCCGACAAGATCAGCGCTTATCTGGAGGCTACTCAGATCGCTGGATTTGATGAGCCAGAGGCCGCCAAGTTCTTTGGCCGACCGAAGGGCGAGGTCATCGACGGTCTCCGCCTCGATCTGCGCCCACCGGTGGAAGTGCGCGCCGCCTTCGTCGCGCGGCACGAGGCGTTGATCGCTCAGCTCTGACGGGGGTCGAGCGGCAGATCATCGGCGATATAGGTCTCGATAATCTCGCGGAAGCTGCCCTCAGCGGTGAAGCCTAGCGCCCGGGCACGCGCAGGATCAAAGCCTGTGGGCCAACCCTTCACGATATCCATGATGCGGTCTTCAAGTTGCGGTTTGATCCGTGCGGCGACATCCGCTCCCGCCACATCACGCAGAGCCTCGATCTGTTCTGCGACGGTACAGGAGATCCCTGGCAAATTAAGCGCCGTTCGCCCTTCCAGCTGTGCGTGGTCGAGCGTCGCTGCGTGGCGCAGGAAGCCCGCCGCCGAGCGGGGCGAGGCGTGCCAATGGCGCACCCAGTCAGGCACGGGCAACTGGGCGTCCTCCCCATTCAAAGGCTCCCGAATGATGCCGGAGAAGAACGAAGACGCCGCGAGGTTGGGTTTGCCTGGACGCACACAAATCGTTGGCAGCCGGAGCGACATCCCCTCGATGAAACCCTTGCGGGAGAAGTCCTGGACCAGCAGCTCGCACGCCGCCTTCTGCGCGCCATAGGACGTCTGCGGCGAGGTGGCGAAATCGTCGGGGATGATCTCCGGATATGGTCCACCGAAGACCGCGATGGAGGAGGTGAAGATCACTTTGGGCCGGTAGCTGCCGCCCGAGGCACGGTGCTGGGCACGCAAGGCCTCAAGGAAGTGCCACATGGGCCAGAGGTTCGTCTGCCAGCCCTTGTCGAAATCCATCTCCGCCTCGCCGGAGACGACGGAGGCGAGCTGGTAAATCACATCGAACCGCTCCGCCGCGAGGGCCGCGCCTTCGGCGATGTTGGCGAGGTTGCCTACGCGCTTGTCAGGGATGTCGGCGCCGTCCTCCGGGAAGCCCAGATCATGGAGGGTGATCACGAGCGGCTCCGCCCCCGGCAGGCCGTCGTCCATCAGCGCATGGGCGAGCTTTTGGCCCACCATGCCGCCGCCGCCCAGTATCAAAACACGCGTCATAGGCCGTTCCTCCGCATCAGTTCGAGGAAGAGGCCGGAGTGATCCTGATCGCCGCCCTCCATCTCGGTGCAAAACGTCTCGAACCTGTCCCGAATGGCCTGAACCGTCGGCAGCGAGATGCCCGCGCCCTCGGCCTCGTTCAGGACGTTATCGAGGTCCTTGAGTTGAAACTTCGACAGACCACCGGGCACGAAATCGCGCCGCGACATGCGCGCGCCGTGTTGTTGGAGGATCGTTGAATCCGCAAAGCCGCCTTTCAGCGCATCGCGCACCGCATTGGCGTCCGCCCCGCCCTGTTCGAGCAGAAGCGTCGCTTCAGCCACTGCCCCGATCGTCACCGCAACAATGGCCTGATTGGCGAGCTTGGAGAGCTGCCCAGCGCCAGACGGGCCAACAAGCACCGGACGACCCATCGCCTCGAGCACCGGCACCGCGCGGTCAAACGCAGCCTGAGCGCCGCCAACCATGATCGCAAGCGTGGCCCCTTCGGCACCCTTCGTGCCACCGGAGACAGGCGCATCCAGATGTGCAACGCCGCGCGCTGCCAGCGAGGCCGCATGTTCGCGCGACTCTCCCGGCTTGGCCGAAGACATGTCGATCCAAAGGGCGCCCTCTTTCAGCTCAGCCTCGTCCAGGAGCGCGGAGACCGTAGGGCCATCCGCGACCATGGAGATCACCACATCAGCCTCTGCCGTCGCATCGGCCACGCCCGCAGCCACGCGTGCGCCGTGATCCGCCAAAGGCCCAGCCTTCAGAATGGTCCTGTTCCAAACGGTCAGCGAAAACCCTGCCTTCAGGAGGTTCAGCGACATGGGAAAACCCATGAGCCCCGTGCCAATCAGCGTCACCTGCATAGGCGTCCCCCCTTTTACCTTCCGCCGCGTCCGTTTACGCTAACGGTGGCTTGGGAGCGTTCCAAGCCGAAAGGGAGGATACATGGGACGTCTGCAAGGTAAGCGGGCCCTCGTCACTGCGGCGGGCCAAGGCATCGGACGCGCATCAGCGCTCGCCATGGCGGCCGAAGGCGCTCAGGTCTTTGCGACCGACGTGAACGAAGAGGCGCTCAGCACGCTTGAGGGCGTTGAGGCCTTCGTGATGGACGTCCGCGACGATGCCAGCGTGCGTGCAGGTATCGAACGGGCGGCGCCCGATGTCCTCGTGAATTGCGCGGGTTTCGTGCACCACGGCACCGTGCTCGACGCCACCGATGACGAATGGAACTTTGCCTTCGACCTCAACGTGTCGTCGATGTACCGCACGATCCGCGCCGCGTTGCCGGGCATGCTCGAAGGCGAAGGCGGATCGATCATCAATATGTCGAGCGCGCTTGGCTCCAAAATGGCCGCGCCCAACCGCTTCATCTACGGCGCCACCAAGGCTGCCGTGAACGGCCTGACGAAGTCCGTGGCCGCTGACTTCATCAAGCAAGGCATCCGCTGCAACTGCATCTGCCCCGGCACCGTTGAAAGCCCCTCGTGGCACGACCGCGTCAAAGCGCTGGGCGAACAGATGGGCAGCTATGAAGCCGCCCTCGAGGCTTTCGTATCCCGCCAGCCCATGGGTCGCGTCGCCTCCCCCGAAGAAATCGCCGCGCTCGTCGTCTACCTCGCAAGTGACGAGAGCGCCTTCACCACCGGACAGCCCTTCATCATCGATGGCGGCTGGTCCGGCTGAGCCCCAGGACATTCCGAGGAAACTCATGACGAAACGCATCGCGAAAGAAGATCTGCGCTCGCGCAAGTGGTTCAACAATCCCGATAACCTCGAGATGACGGCGCTCTATCTGGAGCGCTATTTGAACTACGGCATGACCCGGGAGGAACTGCAGTCCGGCAAGCCCATCATCGGCATCGCTCAGACAGGCAGCGATCTGAGCCCGTGTAACCGCCACCATATCGAGCTCGCCAAACGGGTCCGGGACGGTGTGATCTCCATGGGCGGTACGGTGATCGAGATCCCGGTGCATCCGATCCAAGAAACGGGCAAGCGGCCCACGGCGTCGCTCGACCGCAATCTGGCATATCTATCGCTGGTCGAAAGCCTTTATGGCTACCCGCTCGACGGGGTCGTACTGACCATCGGCTGTGACAAGACCACGCCCGCTCTATTGATGGCAGCGGCCACGGTGAACATCCCGGCCATCGCGCTCAGCGTGGGTCCGATGCTCAACGGCTGGTGGAAGGGCGAACGCGCAGGATCCGGCACGGTGATCTGGAAAGCGCGCGAGCTGATGGCCGAAGGCAAGATCGACGCCGAAGAGTTCCAGGAGATCGCCGCGTCCTCCGCCCCGTCTGTGGGCTATTGCAACACGATGGGTACGGCCACGACCATGAACTCCCTCGCGGAAGGACTGGGCATGCAGCTTCCGGGCTCCGCCGCGATCCCTGCGCCCTACCGTGAGCGCGGACAGATGGCCTACAACACCGGCAAGCGCATCGTCGACATGGTGTGGGAGGACCTGCGTCCGTCCGACATCATGACCCGCGAAGCATTCGAGAATGCGATCGTGCTGAACTCTGCCATTGGCGGCTCCACGAATGCGCCGATCCACCTCAACGGCGTGGCGCGCCACCTCGGCATCAAGCTAACGAACGACGATTGGCAGCGCTTGGGCCACGAAGTGCCGCTGCTCGTGAACCTGCAGCCGGCGGGCAAATATCTGGGCGAAGACTTCCAGCAAGCAGGCGGCGTGCCTGCTGTCTTCGCGGAACTCATGGCCGAAGGGCTACTGCCGCACCCGGATGCGCTGACCGCGAATGGGGAAAGCATCAAGGCCAACTGCGAAGGCCAGATGTCGAAGAACCCCGACGTTATCATGCCTGTGGCGCAGCCGCTGGTGGAAGAAGCGGGCTTCATCAATCTGAAGGGCAACCTCTTTGATTCCGCGATCATGAAGACCTCGGTTATCTCGGAGGAGTTCCGCAATCGCTACCTCTCCAACCCCGATGACCCGATGGCCTTTGAAGGCCGCGCGGTCGTGTTCGACGGGCCAGAAGACTACCACCACCGCATCGATGATGAGGCGGAGGCGATTGACGAAAGCTGCATCCTCTTCATGCGCGGGGCCGGTCCCAAGGGATATCCCGGCGGCGCGGAGGTCGTGAACATGCGCGCACCGTCCTACCTGCTGAAGAGAGGCGTGCACGCCCTGCCCTGCATCGGCGACGGTCGGCAGTCTGGCACGTCCGGCTCACCCTCGATCCTCAACGCCTCGCCCGAGGCGGCGGACAACGGCGGGCTCGCGCTTCTCAAGAACGGCGACCGCGTGCGCATCGATCTTCAGAAATGTACCGCCGACATCCTCGTTAGCGAAGAAGAACTGAAAGAACGCCACGACGCCCTCATGGCCGCTGGTGGCTACCAGTATCCGGAGAGCCAAACGCCTTGGCAGCAGATCTTCCGCGAGAAGGTGGAGCCACTGAGCGAAGGCATGACGCTCCGCGATGCGACGTCGTATCAGGACATCAGCCGCAAAGGGCTGCCCCGTG
>JBCBFV010000042.1:0-12873 GCA_038527425.1 Pseudomonadota bacterium | reverse complement strand
TGATGACTGCTTAGGCAAAATATTTTTATGTTGTAGTTTCATATCTGTTGATGTCATATTTGCGCTCTCAATGTCACTATTACCCATCAAATCACTTTCCTCATCCGCTGGAAATCGACACTGTCCTCTATGGCGGGGCGCGCGATTGGCGTGAGCCGTTCAAGGTTCTCGTGGCCGGTGGCGGGACCGGCGACGCGCTGGTGATGCTGGCGCAGGTGCTCACGGATGCGCGCGCGCCTTTCGAGATCACCTACCTGGACCTCTCCACCAAAGCGCGGGAGATCGCGGAGGCGCGCATTGCCAAGAGGCGGCTCAAGAACGTCACCTTCGTGACGGGCAGCCTGCTCGATGCCGCCGATCATGGCCCCTTCGACTACATCGATTGCTGCGGTGTGTTGCATCACATGGCTGAGCCGGTGGCAGGGTTGAAGGCTCTGGAAGGGGCGTTGAAGCCCGGCGCTGGGCTCGGTTTCATGGTTTATGCGCCCTACGGGCGGTCGGGCGTGTATCCGCTGCAGGAGGCATTCGGCGCGCTCCTCGACGGGCTCGATCCTGAGGCGAAGGTGACCAAGGCCCAGAAGATTATGGGCACCCTGCCGGAGGGCCATCCGTTCCGTCGCAACCCTCTCCTCGCGGATCACTTGCGCGATGCGTCCGGCTTCTACGATTTGCTGCTTCACGCGCAGGACCGGGCTTTCCGCGTGGACGAATGGCTCGCAGCGCTGGATGAGGCCGGGCTCGCGCTCACGCGCTGGGTGGCGCCGGCGATCTACGACCTCTCAATGATCACCGAGGTGCCGGACGGGATGGACCCTGTCGTTGCGATGGCCGTGGCGGAAAAGCTGCGCGGGACGCTGGGCAAGCATATTGGCTACGCGCAGCGCAAGGGCGAGGTGACGCCGCCTCTCGTGCAGACGGCCATGTCGCTGATCCCGCATCTCGATGCGCCACGCCATGAACTGGCGAAGGCGGTTCCCGCCGGTCAGACGCTCAAGATGACGGCGCAGGGCGTGGGCTTTCGCCTGAAGCTGCCGGAACAGGCCGCCGCGATCCTGTCGCGCATCGATGGGCGCTCCCGGCTGTCAGAGATCGGGCAAGCCTCTGGCATGGACCCGCTGGGCTTCCAGTCCCTCTGGCAAAAGCTTCATGGGGCGCTGCTGGCGTCAGGGTTGTTACGCTATTCGGGCCTCGGCCAGCGCCGCTGATGTGCGGGCGTTTTGCCATAACGCTGCCCGATGACGCGATGGTGTCGCTTTTCAGCGCAACACCGTCGAATGACCTGCCGGAAGGGCCGCGCTACAATGTGTGCCCGACGAACTCCGTCCACGTCGTGGTGGCCGACGAGGGCCGCCGGCTGCGCGCCATGCGCTGGGGGTTCCTGCCGCACTGGTACAAGACGGTGAATGGCGGGCCGCTCCTCATCAATGCCCGGTCAGAGACGATCGCGGAAAAGCCCGCCTTCAAGGCCGCCTGTCGCGAACGCCGTTGCCTGATTCCGGCCACGGGCTTTTACGAATGGACCAAGACCGCGGAGGGCGAGCGCCTGCCCTGGTACATCTATCGCGCCGATGGCGCGCCGCTCGTCTTTGCCGGTGTCTGGCAGGATTGGGAGCGGGACGGGGAGGCGCATTCCACCTGCGCCATCGTTACCTGTTCAGCGAATGAGCCCATGTCAGCCATCCACAAACGCATGCCCGTGGTCCTCGAGGCAGGGGATTGGGGGAATTGGCTGGGTGAGGAGGGCAAAGGCGCGGCGACGCTCATGCGGCCCGCAGGCGACGACGTGCTGAGCTTTTATCGTGTGGCGAAGGCCGTGAATTCCAACCGCGCCTCAGGCCCTGAACTGATCGAGCCTCTTTCCGAAGAATAAGCCGCCCGAAAGCGGCTTGGAGTTGGGGAGGAAAAGATTATGCAAAGAAGGTACTGCCAAATTGCGGCGGAAATGTGGCAGTGTTGCCCAATGCGAAACACTCCGTTCACTAGTGGCCATTCCCACCTCCCTCGGGTTAGCTAGCGGCGAACGAAGGGGAGGCTTTCCATGGCTCAGACATTTGCACTCATCACCGGCGGCGCGCGGGGCATCGGATTTGCCTGTGCGGAGGCTTTGGCGAAGGACGGCCACACGGTGCTCATCGCTGATATCAATGGCGAGGGAGCAAAGGAGGCGGCAGCAAAGCTGGGCGGCCATGGCTATCAGTGCGATATGGGTGACGCGGCTCAGATCGCTGCGCTCTTTGATGCCATCGAGGCAGAGCACGGCCCGGTCAGCGTGCTCGTTAACAATGCCGGCCTCGCCAAGCCTGCCGACTTTCTGGAGGCGTCGGCGGAAGACTGGCAGCAGGTGATCGATGTGAACCTCACCGGCGTCTTCCTTGCGACGCAGCGCGCCTGCAAGAGCATGGTGGCGGCAGGGATAAAGGGAGCTGTGGTCAACATGTCGTCGATCAATGCAATTGTGGCGATCCCGGCGATTGCGTCCTATTGCGCCTCAAAGGGAGGGGTGCAGCAGCTTACCAAATCCGCAGCGCTCGCCATGGCGCCCCACGGGATCCGTGTGAATGCGGTCGGGCCGGGCTCCATCGACACTGCGATGCTCGCAGGCGTGAACGACAACCCCGAGGCGCTGAAGCGGATGATGTCGCGCACGCCCTTGGGACGCGTCGGCGAAGCACGGGAGATCGGCGATGTCGTGGCCTTCCTTGCCTCTGACCGCGCGAGCTATGTGACGGGCGAGACGATCAACGCCGATGGCGGCCGCCTGGCGCTGAACTACACGGTGTGAGGCGAAGTGCGTGAAGCGATGCACTGACACTGGAAGCCGCCGGAAGCGCCCGTTAGCCATAGACAGTTGACCGGCGTGCGCGCTTCGCTTAGCTCACCGATCAGCGCGGGCATGGTGAAATGGTATCACACGAGCCTTCCAAGCTCTTGGTGCGGGTTCGATTCCCGCTGCCCGCTCCAGACTCCAGTCACAATTGGCGCATGGTGTTGGTTGCCTTGATGGGCTAGGGCGTGCACTCACGTCTTTCCAAGGGGATTTCATGGCTGCAGAGGGTCAACCTTCCAACGATGAAGAACGACAGTCGTCGTCGCAAGTTGGTATCTTGCGCGCACTTTTTCCGTTCTTTGTGCCGTATCGCGGCTTTGTCGTAGTTGCGACGATCGCGTTGCTTGTCACGGCAGGTGTTTCGCTTGTTTTGCCGATGGCCGTGCGCCGGGTTGTGGACGGCTTTGCCTCCGAAAACTTTGAGTTGCTCGATCAGTATTTCCTTGCGGCATTGGGTTTTGCGGTTGTCTTCGCCCTCGGGACGTCGCTGCGATATTGGGTTGTAACGCGCCTTGGTGAGCGGGTCGTCGCGGATATGCGCAAAGCGGTGTTCGACCGCATGATCGGCATGTCCCCGCGCTACTTCGAGACGTTGATGACCGGCGAGGTTTTGAGCCGTATCACGACCGACACCACCTTGCTTTTGCAGGTCGTGGGAAGCTCGATCTCGTGGTTTTTGCGCAATATTCTTCTGCTTTTGGGAGGGCTGGCTTTGATGCTGGTGACCTCCCCGAAGCTGACCGGCCTTGTGCTGCTTCTCGTGCCCGCCGTTTTGATCCCGATCCTTGCGCTCGGCCGGCGTCTGCGCACGTTGGCGCGCGAAAACCAGGATCTTATTGCTGCGTCATCGGCCAATGCATCTGAGGCGCTGGGCGCCGTGCAAACGGTTCAAGCCTTCACCGGAGAACTGCGGGCCGCCTTCGCGTTTGGCGACGTCACTGAGCGCAGCTTTGAGAGCGCCAAGCGACGGATCAACCTCAGGGCATTGATCACCGCGATCATCATTTTCGTGGTTTTCTCGGGCATCCTCGGGGTTCTTTGGATCGGGGCAGGGGACGTGCGGAGCGGTGCCATGTCACCGGGCGAGCTCGTCCAGTTTCTGATCTATGCGGGCATCGTTGCCTCGTCCTCCGCGGCGCTGTCGGAACTGTGGACCGAACTGCAGCGCGCCGCAGGTGCCACAGAGCGTTTGATCGAGTTGATGGAGGCCAAGGACGTCATCGAAGACCCCGTTGCACCGGCCCCTGCCAAGGCTGGCGTGCTGGCTTTCGAAGATGTCAGTTTCTCTTTCCCCTCTCGCCCACAAGAGCGCGCTCTTGATGGGGTCTCCTTCGAGGTGAAACCGGGAGAGACTGTAGCTCTCGTCGGACCGTCTGGTGCGGGTAAATCGACAATAATCCAGCTCGCGCTGCGCTTCTTTGATCCACGTGAAGGGCAGGTGACGCTTTCGGGCACGTCGCTGGCGGACATGACGCGGGAGGACTTCCGTGGCCTCATGGCGCTGGTGCCGCAGGAGCCTGTCATCTTCGCAACGAGTGTCTATGAGAACATCCTTTTCGGACGCCCAGAGGCATCCCGGGAGGAGGTCAAGGTTGCCGCGCGTGCGGCTGCCGCTGAAGAGTTCATCACTCAGTTGCCTGACGGTTTTGATACCTATGTCGGTGAGCGCGGTGTGATGCTCTCAGGCGGACAGAAACAACGCCTGGCTATTGCACGCGCGATCCTGCGTGACGCACCGATCCTGCTTCTTGATGAGGCGACCTCTGCGCTCGATGCTGAAAGCGAATTTGCGGTTCAGCAGGCCTTTGAGCAGCTCGCCGAACATCGCACGACCATCGTCGTGGCGCACCGTCTGGCGACCGTCAAAAAGGCGGATAGGATCATTGTGCTGGAAGGGGGCAGGATCCAAGCGACTGGCACGCATGAGGAGCTTGTCGCCCAAGGTGGGCTTTATGCACGCTTGGCAAAGCTGCAGTTCACCTCTGACCTCGCGGCTGAGTGACGAGAAACGCCGCGTAAAACTTGCGCCAATCCCTGATCCCTCGCATCCTCTTGCGAAAGGGAACAGCGAGGCCCGACAAAGGGCCCCAGGGAGACACGCATGAGATTTGCGACCATTGAGGCGCGCGACGCCATCGAAGCAGAGGCCTCTTGGGCGGAACGGGAACGCCCCATCACGATGTATGACTTCGTCGATGAGGTCGCGACGAAACACGGGCAGCGCCCCGGCATTTCGTTTCAGATCACCTCTGGCCCGAAGGACAAGGCCGTCACGCTGAGCTGGCAGCAGTTCCGTGATCAATCGGTTCAGGTTGCCAATCTGCTGCGGTCGCTTGGGATCGGCCCGGATGACGCCGTGGCCTACATGCTACCGATCTGCCCTGAGGCGGCACTCACGCTTATCGGTGGCGCCATTGCCGGTATCGCCAACCCGGTGAACCCTCTTCTCGAGGCGGATCAGATCGCGGCAATCTTGCGCGAGACGAATGCCAAGGTCCTGGTGACACTGCGCGCGTTCCCCAAGACGGACGTGCCCCAAAAGGCAGCAGAGGCCGTCGCCATGGCGCCCAACGTCGAGCATGTGATCGAGGTCGATCTGCTCAACTACCTGTCCCCGCCAAAGTCTTGGATTGTGCCCTTCATCCGCCCCAAGAACCCGGTCGGCCACAAGGCAACGGTCCACGATTGGCCGAAGGCTGTGGCAGCTCAATCGAAGTCGCTGCAGTTTGATGACCCGAAAGCGGACCGCGTCGGTGCCTATTTCCATACGGGCGGGACCACAGGCATGCCGAAGGTTGCCCAGCACACCTACGAGGGCATGATTTACAATGGCTGGCTTGGCCAACAGCTTCTGTTTGATCCGGGCGACACCATTCTGTGCCCGCTACCCCTGTTCCACGTCTTCGCCTGCCATCCGATCCTGATGTCGATGCTGGCCTCTGGCGCCCATGTGGTCTTCCCCACGCCACAGGGTTATCGGGGCGATGGTGTCTTCGACAACTTCTGGAAGCTGGTCGAGCGCTGGAACGTGACCTTCATGATCACCGTGCCCACCGCAATCTCGGCGCTGATGCAGCGCCCGGTGGATGCGGATGTGTCCTCGCTGAAAACGGCGTTCTCGGGTTCGGCTCCCTTGCCGGTGGAGCTTTTCAAGCGGTTCGAGGCAGCCTCGGGTGTTGAGATCATCGAAGGCTATGGTCTGACCGAGGCCACCTGCCTTGTGTCCTGTAACCCGATTGGTGGCACCAAGAAGATCGGCTCCATCGGGATTACCTTCCCGTACACCGACGTCAAAATCGTCAATGAGACGGCGGATGGCCCCCAAACTTGCGCCGTCGATGAGGTGGGCGAGATCTGCATCTCGAACCCGGGCGTCTACGCCGGCAAGACCTATACCGAGGAGGCCAAGAACAAAGACCTCTTCCATTGGGGCACCCACTTGCGCACGGGCGATCTGGGGCGCGTGGATGAAGATGGCTACGTCTGGATTACCGGCAGGGCGAAAGACCTGATCATCCGCGGCGGGCATAACATTGACCCCGCCGAGATCGAGGAAGCCCTAGCTGGCCATGAAGCCGTGGCCTTCGTCGGCGCCATCGGCCAGCCGGACGCCCACGCGGGCGAGCTGCCGTGCGCCTATGTCGAGCTTGTCGCTGGCGCCAGTGTCAGCACCGAAGAGCTGATGAACTATTGCCAGGAGCACGTGCAGGAAAAGGCCGCGCATCCCAAGTATCTCGAGCTGCTGGATGAACTTCCCAAGACCGCTGTGGGCAAGGTCTTTAAGCCTGATCTCCGCCGGATGGCCATCACGCGCATTTACGACAAGGCGCTGGCCGATGCCGGGGTTCCGGCGCGGGTCGGCTCCGTGATTGAGGACAAGAAGCGTGGTCTCGTCGCGCAACTGGAAAAGACGGGCGAGGCGGATGATGCAGCGGTGACAGCTGTGCTCGGAAGCTTCACGCGCCCATGGGAATGGGCTGCCTAAGTCGGGTTGAAAAGCTATGCGCAGGCGGCCGCGAACCGGTCGCCTGAGCGCCTAGCGGTCGCGCAGCAGCTCGGCCAAGGCGCCAAAAAGAAACGCCGTTGATATCCCAAATGAAATGAGGCCCGAAACGGCGGGCAGCGCGCCAAGAATGCGCGCCTCTGGCGCTATGAGCACGTCCCCGAACCCAAGCGTCGTGTAACTCGCGATCGCGAAATAGAGCGTCTCTTCGATGCCGTTGAACCCGCCCCATGGCACAAAGACCAAGGTCCAGATGCCTATTTGCAGAAGATGTGCGGCGAGGATGACGAGGACGGCAAAGATGGTCATCCCCCTCCGTCGCTCGGGCGCGGCAAGATCAATCCGGCGCAGCCCGGTCGCGACCACCAGTATCTGCAGGACAGCACAGATCGCGCAAATGAATGTGCCAAGGATGATCTGAAGGGCGATCGTCATGCCCCCTCATGCGCTTTGTTTGCCCCTGAGACAAGCTGGCCTAAGCGCGCGCCCCGCCGCGCCGCGGCGCCCCCTCAGGCCAAGCGCGTCAGCGCGCGGGGGAGGCGGGTGGGCCTGTTCCCAAACGCAAGCCCACCCTGCGCCAGAACGCACCATTGAAAGCCCCCTGACGGCCCTACCTTCCTTGAACACGAAGGAGGCCTCGATGCCCAAAGACACCCAGCGCAACGATCTGGAACTCTATGACCGCGTCGCAGACCAGTGGTGGTCTGACGAGGTCCGTTGGATTAGAACGCTAAAAAACATGGTTCCAGGCCGCCTCAGCCATTTCGACAAGCTCGTCTCGTGGCAGGGTAAGACCGTTCTCGATCTGGGCTGTGCCGGCGGTTTCATGGCCGAAGCTCTCGCGGACCGAGGCGCCATCGTCACCGGCATCGACCCCGCCGCCGACGCCATCGCCGCAGCGCGCGCCCACGCCGGGGATAAACCCATCAGATACGACGTCGGTGTCGGCGAGGCGCTTCCCTATGAGGACGCCAGTTTCGATCACGTCGTTTGCGTTGACGTCCTCGAACACGTGCAAGACCTTGAAAAAGTCTGCCGAGAGGTCGCGCGTGTGCTGAAGCCCGGCGGTACGTTCCTCTTTGACACGATCAATAGAAACCCCCTCGCGAGGCTCGCTGTCATCACGGCTGCCGAAGACGTGCTCCGCCTCCTACCCAAAGGCACTCACGATCCGGCCATGTTCATCAAACCGGCGGAGCTCGAAGCTGCACTCACCCAAGCCGGGCTCAAAATGCACAAGATTACGGGGCTCGGGCCGCGCGGCATGAACAGGCGCGGAGACCCGATCTTCGGGCGTCTCCCCTTCACCTTCATCCTCTACATGGGCCACGCCACCAAAGCTCAGGCGTAGGTGCGCCGCGCATAGGTGCGCAGCATATGCGCATCATAAAGCGGCATCGCCATCACCTCGTCTCCGAACACGGTGGTCGCCGGCGACAGTTGGCGAACCCCCTTGATCCCCGTCTCGCATCCCGGTCCGGTCACAAGCCCCCTCGAGATGCTGCACTTGCTCAGCGCCCCATCCTGCAGAAGCTTCTCAGTGAGCGGGTCATACTTCGAGTTCGGACCGGCGCCCGCGCAATTGACCGCAAAGCCGGTATCCAAGAACCGATGCCCGCCGGCCTTGTCGCGTAGATGGACACGTGCGCCGTCGGCGCGATGCTCGATCTCGGTCACAGATCCCGTGTGCATGCGCACTGTGCCATCTTCGACGAGGCGGCGCAGATCAAGAATGGTATCGCGCGTACCGCCCCGCAGCCAAAACCGCAGCTTGCCGGGCACGCGGCGCGCCTCGTCGGCGTCCTGGACATAGCGTCCAAATGGGTTTGCTAGGAAATGCGCCCTGAAACTGGCGCGGATCTCGCGCGTGTCATCACCTGCGCGCCGCGCAAGCTCGATCTCACGCCAGATCTCCGCAAGAAAGCTCTCCGCCGTATCGTGCCCGTCGCTCAGGTTTGGCACGGTAAGCTTGCGCGGAAGCCGCGGGATCAGCGGCGGCGGGATCGCTCCCTCTGGCGCACAGGCCGTAAACCGCAACTTGTCCTCTGGAATCAGGCTTTGACACAGACGCAGCACATCGAGCATCGCGCCCTGCCAGGATATGCTCTGCAATCTGATGCTCGTTGCCAAAGACCGTCGGCGCCGCGAAGGGGCCATCGTCGCCATCAAAGCGCATGGTCGAGGGGCCACCCGGCGCGATATCGACCGTTGCACCGGTGAAGCTGCGGCCTTGTGCGTCCGTCACCTGAATGCCGTCTTCGGTTTCTTCCAGCGATGTCACATCTGCATCAACAAGCTGAACGGTGCCGCCCGCTTTCCGGATCTGCTCAAGCAGCTTCGCAGCCGCCCCCACAATGAAGTCACCGTAGAACTCGCGCGGCGCATTCACCCCGTAGACGTCTCCGGCTTCAACGAGCGGTTCCGCTTTTTCGAGCCAGTTGGGCGCACGCCCCCGCATCGTCTCGCGAATGTCGTCCCAATGCGCGTCGAGCCACGCCGCAAAGGCCGGATCAATGTCATCGGCAGGAGAGTTCAGGAGGTAGGCGTACCGCCAGGGGACATCGCGCTCGCCAGCAGCGTAGGCCACGCCACAGCCGAGCTTGGAGGCCGCGCGACCAATGACGAGGAACTCTTGACCGGGCGTGACGGGATGGTTGGCCAAGAAGGCCAGGGCCGTAATCCCGTCTCCAACGATGATATGCGTCTTGCTGGCTACCATAAGCACTCCCTTCAGCGCGTGCCCGTGGCGCATCGCGGTCCGACCAAATGGAGATGGTGCTGCTGGGGAGGATTGAACTCCCGACCTCACCCTTACCAAGGGTGCGCTCTACCACTGAGCTACAGCAGCGCCGTGGCGGGCGTGTAGACCATAGCAGCCGCCCGCTGCAAGAGGGAAACGGGTCCATTGAGATGATGTCGGGCGCTGGACGGCGCGACGCGGCTCCGGTAAGCCGGAAAGATGGTCAACGAGCGCAAAAGCGGGGCGAAAAAAGCTCCAGAAACGCGGGAAGACCGTCTGAAGAAAGCGTTGAAGGCAAACATGGCCCGGCGCAAGTCTCAGGCGAGAGCCCGCGCAGCTGCTGCGCCGGAAGACGAGCAGCAAAGTAACGAGACCAAAGAGACTTGATCCATGGATTCCATCGTTGTCACGGGTGGCACCGCCCTGAACGGGCAGATTCCCATCGCGGGCGCCAAGAACGCGTGCCTTACGCTGATGCCCGCCACGCTTTTGAGCGACGAGCCCCTGACGCTGACGAACGCGCCGCGTCTGTCGGACATCAAGACGATGACCCTCCTTCTGGAGAGCCTCGGCGCCGAAGTGAGCCCTATGGCCGACGGCACCGTCATTGCGATGTCGACGCATGGCGCGATCAACCACGTCGCGGAATACGATATCGTGCGGAAGATGCGCGCCTCAAACCTCGTGCTGGGCCCGCTGCTCGCCCGCGAAGGACAAGCGGTCGTGTCGCTGCCTGGTGGCTGCGCGATTGGTGCCCGTCCCATGGATATCCACACGAACGGGCTCGAGGCTATGGGCGCCGAGATCGAGCTTAAGGACGGCTACCTTCACGCCAAGGCCCCCTCGGGCGGTCTCAAAGGCGCTGTGATCGACTTCCCCTTCGCCTCCGTCGGTGCGACCGAGAACATCCTGATGGCGGCCACGCTCGCCAAGGGAACAACTGTCATCAACAACGCCGCGCGCGAGCCTGAGATCGTGGACCTCGCCGATTGCCTGCGTCGCATGGGCGCCCAGATCGAGGGCGACGGCACGAGCACCATTACCGTGCAAGGCGTCGATCGTCTGGGGGGCGCCACCCATCCGGTGGTGACCGACCGGATCGAGCTTGGCACCTACATGCTCGCGCCGCTCATCGCGGGCGGCGAGGTAGAGCTGCTTGGCGGGCGCCGCGACCTCATTGGTGCCTTTGCGGACAAGCTTGAAGAAGCCGGGGCGACGATCGCCCAGGGGCAGGGTAGCCTGACGGTGAAGCACTCTGGCCGCCTCAAAGCGGTGGACGTGGTGACCGAACCTTTCCCGGGTTTCCCGACCGACCTACAGGCCCAGATGATGGCCTTGATGTGCACTGCCGAGGGCACGTCTGTCCTTGAAGAGCGCATCTTCGAGAACCGCTTTATGCACGCGCCAGAGCTTGGCCGCATGGGTGCGGAGATCGACGTCCAGGGCGGGACTGCCAAGGTCACGGGCGTCGAAAGCCTCAAAGGCGCGCCTGTGATGGCAACCGATTTGCGCGCCTCGGTGTCGCTGATCCTCGCAGGGCTCGCGGCGGAAGGCCAAACGCAAGTAAATCGCGTCTATCACCTTGACCGCGGCTACGAGAAACTGGTCTCAAAGCTCTCAGCTTGCGGGGCGCAGATCGAGAGGGTGAAGGGCTCATGACGGACGCAACTTTCGAAGATGGCGCGGAGAAGCCGCTGCGCCTCATGGCATTCGAGACGCCCGACCTCGAGGTGATCTCGTCTTTGGTGCAAGACGCGGTCTTTCCCGCCACTGAGATGAGCTGGCGCCCGAAAGAAAGCCGCTTTGCCGTGCTCCTCAACCGCTTCCGGTGGGAGGATGCCACTTCCGCTGAGCGCCGATCGCGGTCCTATGAGCGGGTTCAGACGGTGCTCACTGTTGAAGGCGGACAGCGCGTGCGCAGCCAGGGCGTGGACCGCAAGGATGGTGAGGTGATCCTATCGCTTTTGTCCGTGGGCTTTGTGCCGGGCGAGGATGGAGCCGGAAAAGTTCAGCTCACGCTGGCGGGTGACGGTCTGATCGAGATCGATGTGGAAGCCCTGGAAGTCACCCTGCGTGACGTCACGCGCCCCTATGTGGCGCCCTCCAAATCCATGCCGAAACACCCCGAGTGAGGGCACGAACGCTCACTGGTGACGATCAGCCCTTGTGGCGGGCTCTGCGGCTCGAAGCCTTGGAGCACTTTCCGAACGCGTTTTTGACAACACTTGAAGAGGCTCGCGCGCGGAGCGCCGAGAGCGAGCGCGAAATGCTTGAGCAAGGCACCTTCATTGGCGTCTTCGACGGCGAGGATCTCGTGGGAATGGGCGGCTGCCGGGTTCTGCAAATGCGCGCCTGCACCCACCGCGCGGAGATTGGTGCTTTCTTTGTCACCCGATCACGACAGGGCCGGGGCGTATCTGATGTCCTCATGAACGCCATACGCGATCATGCGGCAAGCAAAGGTGCCTGGCAGCTGGAGCTTTTTGTGGCCGAGGACAATCCGCGCGCGAAACGCTTCTATGAACGCCACGGATTCACTGTGTGTGGCAGCCTTCCCAACGCAGCTCTCGTGAACGGGATTATGACCAGCGACCTCTTTATGGTGGCTGATCTGCGTTGAGACTTCCTGCCTCGCGGTCTACATCGCCGCTCATGCAGTTTTTGAACACCTCAGACCCCGACTTCGAGCCACGCTTCCAAGCTGTTCTGTCCGCCAAGCGCGAAGACAGCCCGGATGTGGACGAGGCCTGTGCCGCGATCATCGCTGACGTACGCGCACGTGGCGATGAGGCCGTGCGTGAATTGACGGCCAAGTTCGACCGGGTGGAGCTCGACGCGCTGGCATTCTCTGCTGAGGAGATTGAGGCCGAATGCGCCAAGGTGCCCGCTGCTGAGGCCGAGGCGCTCGAGCTCGCCGCCGCGCGCATCCGCGCCTACCACGAGCGTCAGCTGCCCGAAGACGCTTCGTGGACTGATGAGGCAGGCGCGATGCTCGGATGGCGTTGGACAGCTGTGTCCGCCGCTGGGCTTTATGTGCCGGGTGGTCTGGCGTCTTACCCGTCGTCGGTGCTGATGAACGCGATCCCGGCAAAGGTGGCCGGTGTTGAGCGGCTCGTCATCACGACGCCCACGCCCGACGGGGAGGTGAACCCGCTGGTGCTGATGGCTGCCAAGATCGCAGGCGTCGATGAGGTTTACCGGGTGGGCGGCGCACAAGCGGTGGCCGCGCTGGCCTATGGCACGGCCTCTATTGCACCTGTCGACAAGATCACGGGGCCGGGCAATGCCTTCGTCGCGGCGGCC
>JBCBFV010000041.1:0-12978 GCA_038527425.1 Pseudomonadota bacterium | reverse complement strand
GCGAGATCTTCATCGACATGCACAAGGAAGGCGCTGGCTTTCGGGCTATGATGAACAACTTCGCCATCGCGGTCTCGGTGGGCCTGCAGTACGGCGTGCCGCTCGAGGAGTTCGTGGATGCCTTCACGTTCACCAAGTTCGAGCCGGCCGGCATGGTGCAGGGCAACGACTCGATCAAGAACGCGACGTCGATCCTCGACTACATCTTCCGCGAACTGGCGGTGTCCTACCTCGACCGTACCGAGCTTGCACATGTGAAGCCTGAAGGTTCCACCTTCGATGAGCTGGGCCGTGGCGAGGAAGAGGGCGTCTCCAACATCAAGTCGCCGTCCGAGGCGAGCGCGATGAAGGGTGTGGAGGTTCTCAAGCAGATGGTCTCCACCGGTTATCACCGTAACCGCGTGCCGCAGGAGTTCGTGGTCTACCAGGGCGGTGCCGGTGCCATGGCGCTCGATAGCTCGATCGACCCCACCCAGGCGCTGCAGACCTTGGTACCGCAGACGCAGATCAACACTGCACCTGAGGGGCGTTCGGCAACTTTGCACGAAACACCCGTGATGGACGCAGCTGCGAAAGCGAAGATGCAGGGCTACGAGGGTGACCCATGCGGGGAGTGCGGTAACTACACGCTCGTCCGCAACGGCACCTGCATGAAGTGCAACACCTGCGGCGCGACGTCCGGCTGCAGCTAAGGATAGGTGCCCCCACCGGGGGCGCTAGGGGGGCGGCGACGCCCCCCGCCGAAATCAAGTTTCTGGAGCGGGTGCGCTCGCTCCTGACGCAACTCAGGCCGCAGGCAGAAAACTACCGAGCGGTGAAACATATGAGCCTGAGTGGCGAGACTGGCCGGGGGGGAACCTCCGGCCTCTTTCTTTGGGAAATCAGAGATTTGGCGCGCGCGCCTAATCTGCCTTGCGGGCAAGATGATAGACTGCCTCGGTGCCCGATGTGCGCGTGGTGAGCGGCCCAGAGATATCGCACCGCTCCAGTTCCCGGACATCGTAGGTGCTTGCGTAATGCGCCCGAACTTCGTCTGCAGGAACGGAATGCGGCGGGCCCTTCATCGCGGGGTTCGCGTATTCGTAGGTGATGAGCAGTTGAGGCGCGGCTTGGGCGAGGCCCGTGCAGTGCGCCGCGTAGGACACGCGCATCTCGGAAGGCAGCGCCACGAGCGCCGCGCGATCGAACACGGCGTCGACCGAGCCCAACATCTCCGCCGTCAGCGCAAAGATATCACCCTGCCAAATGCTGATCTCACCGGCTTCAAAGAGCGTGAGTTCGCCATGCTTGGTCCGCGTCGGCGTCAGCCCGTTTTCGGCGTAGAACGCCTCCACCGCGATCGGGTCTAGCTCTGCGCCCACAACCTCGTGTCCCTGTGCCGCGAGCCAAATGAGGTCGACTGCCTTACCGCAGAGCGGCACGAACACCCGGCGGCCCATGCCAAGGGCAGGCCAGTGTTTCACCAAAAGCGCGTTCGGCGCGCCTTCGTGAAAGGCGATGCGCCCGCTTGTCCAACGTTCATGCCAAAAAGAAGCTTCCATCAGTGGCTCACCGAGTTTGAGAAGAGGTGGATGACGGCCACGCCGCCGATGATCATCGAAAGTCCAATCACCGCTGCCACATCGAGTGTTTGCCCGAAGATTACCCAGCCGATGCAGGCGATCATGACAATTCCAAGCGCGCTCCAGATCGCGTAGGCGATGCCCACCGGGATGGTTTTCAGCGATAGGCCCAAGAGGAAGAAGCTGATCCCATAGGCGATCACCACGATCACGGAAGGCCCGAGCTTCGAGAATTGTTGCGACGCCTGAAGGGCACTCGTGCCGATCGTCTCAAAGACAATGGCGATGATGAGATAGATGTAAGCGGTGGGCATGAGCCGTTTGTGCCTCCGCGCCGCCGGTTACGCAATCGTTGACGCAAGCCGGGCGATCAACGATGCTGCGCGGCAAAGGCGGACGCCTATGATCCGCCAAAAGACGAGGCAGCAGTTATGAACATTCAGGCATCTCCTGACCCTTCCGCGATTCTGAACGACAAGCTCGATCGGCTTTTGCGGCTGACAGAACAGCAGCTCAATATTCAGCGTCTGATCGCCCTCGGGCCCGAGAAGAATTTCACCTTCAACTACCGGGGCGAAAACATCTCGATGCATTTGCCTCAGGGCGACCGAGACTTCATTCAAAGGCGCATCCTCACCATCCATTCGTTCTACGAGACGCCGTTTCTCGAAGCGATCTTGTCGGCTGGCGTCGTCGCCCCTGGAGGCGTCATCGTGGATGCGGGCGCCAATATCGGCAATCACAGTGTCTTTTTCGGTCGCTTCCTGCAGGCCTCAAAGGTCATCAGCTTCGAGCCGCAACCGGCGGTGTTTGAGACGCTTCAAAAGAACCTCGATCTCAACGGCATCCCCGGAAAAGCCCACCGTGTCATGCTCGGCGCCCAGAAGGGCGAGGGTGCTATCGATGTCTTCAAGCCGCAAAACCACGGCGGGACGAGCTTCAAGGCCGTCGAGGGCGGAGGCACGCCCATGACGACCATCGATGCCACGCTGACAAAAACCGACCGCAGCAAGCTGAAGCTGATCAAGATCGACGTCGAGGGCGCGCAGCTTGACGTGCTCAAAGGCGCTCAGGCTTCGATCGAAGCCGCGAAGCCGGTCATCTGGTGCGAGGTTTTCGCGGATGAGCGCGCCGAGACCGAGAGCCTGCTTAAAGGCATGGGCTATCGTGCGACCAAGATCCTCAAGGGCGACAACGCGGTCTTCGTGCACGAAGGCTAGCCCGCGGCTGAAAACGGCTTAGGAGCGGGCCATCTCAGGTGTCCTTCTCGGTCGTGAAGGTCAGCGGATAGCCTAGCCTGGCGCCCGCATCATTACCCATCTTGGCCTTCGTCTCGGCGATTTCGCGGGTGTAGACGGCCACCACGCACGCACCTTTCATATGGGCGGCGAGCATCACGGCCTCGGCTTCGCCTTCCGTCATCCGGAAAACGCTCATCAACACCTTTGTGACGAAGCTGCGCGGGGTGAAATCATCGTTGAGCAGAATGACTTTCCAGAGCGGCGGGCGCTCGGTCTTCTTTTTCGTTTGGGGGCGGGCAGGGGCGACAATATCGGCCATGAACTGCAGTATAGCACGCCCGGGCTTAGAAGGTGAATTTCATCACGGAGAGCGGCCGGTCCTTAGCCACCTCTGAGGGCGTGGTGCCAACGATCTCCCACCCGTACCGGGCATAGAACGGCTCTGCGTTCGGATCGGCGACCAGGGTCAGGTAAGGCAGGGCCTCCGCGCGGGCGGTGTCCATGGCCCAACTCAGCAGCCTCGAGCCCACGCCTTTGCCCTGTGCTTCGGGCGCGATGAAAAGGTGGTTCAGTTTGAGCTCATCCGGGTGGATCTCAACATAGCCGAGGATCTGATCCTCCTCGGCCAGCTGCGGGAGGCCCCAGGCGTCCGCGTGGACAGTCAGAACATCGCGACAGGCCTCCATGAAGGCCGCGTCATAGCCCCAAGACGCCTTGGAGCGCATCACCATCTCGGTGAGGGCCGGGGCCTCATGCGGCTCCGGCGCTCTCAGCCTCACGACAGCGCCTTTTGCAGGTTCTCGTCGATCTTCTCGAGGAAGCCCATGGTGGTGAGCCAGCCTTGGTTCGGGCCCACGAGCAGCGCGAGGTCCTTGGTCATGGAGCCGGACTCGACCGTCTCCACAATCACCTGCTCCAGCGTCTCAGCAAAGTTGGCGAGCTTGTCGTTCTGGTCGAGCTTTGCGCGGTGCTTCAGCGCGCCGGTCCAGGCATAGATCGAGGCGATGGAGTTCGTGGACGTCGCCTCCCCGTTCTGGTGCTGGCGGTAGTGGCGCGTGACGGTGCCGTGGGCGGCCTCCGCCTCCACGATCTTGCCGTCAGGCGTCATGAGCTGCGAGGTCATGAGCCCGAGCGAGCCAAAGCCCTGCGCCACCGTGTCGGACTGCACGTCACCGTCGTAGTTCTTGCAGGCCCAGACATAACCGCCTGACCATTTCAGCGAGGAGGCCACCATGTCGTCGATCAGGCGGTGTTCGTACCAAATGCCTTTCTCGTCGAACTGCTTTTTGAACTCAGCCTCGAAGACCTCTTCGAAGATGTCTTTGAAGCGCCCGTCATAGGCTTTCATGATCGTGTTCTTGGTGCTGAGGTAGCACGGCCAACCGAGGTTCAGCGCGTAGTTCAGCGAGGCGCGCGCGAAGTCGTAGATCGAGGCGTCGAGGTTATACATCGACACGGAAACGCCGGCGCCGGGGGCGTCAAAGACTTCCCGCTCGATCAACGTGCCATCTTCGCCTTCGAACTTGATCGTGATCTTGCCTGCGCCCGGGAAGGTGAAATCGGTGGCCTTGTACTGGTCACCATAGGCGTGGCGGCCCACGACGATAGGCTGCGTCCAGCCGGGAACGAGACGGGGGACGTTCTGGCAGATAATGGGCTGACGGAAGATCACGCCGCCCAGAATGTTGCGGATGGTGCCGTTGGGGCTCTTCCACATCTCTTTGAGGCCGAATTCCTCAACGCGGGCCTCGTCGGGCGTGATGGTCGCGCATTTGACGGCGACGCCCACTTCCTTGGTCTTTTCTGCGGCGTCGATCGTGATTTGGTCATTCGTGTCGTCGCGCGCCTCGATGCCCAGATCGTAGTAGAGCAGGTCGACATCGAGGTAAGGCAGGATCAGCTTTTCCTTGATGAAGGCCCACATGATGCGGGTCATCTCGTCACCGTCCATCTCGACGATGGGGTTTTCTACTTTGATCTTGGTCATTTCAGGCTCCTAGCGACTTGCGGGGTGCTGAGGGCATGGCCCGTCCGAGGGTGGGCGATATCGCCCGCCCGTCAAACCAAAGGTTTGCCTTTGGCAAATCGGGGCGGACGGGCGATGCCCGGTGTTTCCACCGGGCAAGAGTGCGTTAGTCGAAGATCGCGTTCAGCGTGGCAGACGGGCGCATGACGCTCGCCAGCTTTGCTGGATCGGCCTTGTAGTAGCCGCCGATATCGGCGGGCTTGCCGCGCACGGCGGCGAGCTCTGCAACGATCTTTTCTTCATTAGAAGCAAGGGCTTCTGCGACGGGCTTAAACACGTCGCCCAGCTCACCGTCGGCCAGTGCTTCGGCCCAATAACGTGCAAACCAGTAGTGGCTGTCGCGGTTATCCGGCTGACCCACTTTGCGCCCGGGGGAGCGTTCGTGGTCGAGAATGCCTTGCGTTGCCGTCTCGACACCTTTGGCGAGCACAGCCGCCTTCGCGTTGCCTGTAGCACCTGCGAGGAAGTCAAAGCTTTCGCCAAGCGCGCAGAACTCACCAAGGCTGTCCCAGCGCAGGTGGTTTTCCTCCACCAGCTGCTGCACGTGCTTCGGTGCCGAGCCACCAGCGCCGGTCTCAAAGAGGCCGCCGCCCTGCATCAGCTTCACGATGGAGAGCATCTTGGCCGACGTGCCAAGCTCCAAGATCGGGAAGAGGTCCGTGAGGTAGTCGCGCAGTACGTTGCCGGTGACCGCGATGGAATCCTTGCCAGCGGTGATCGTCTCCAGCGTCAGGCGCGTCGCTTCACGCGGGGCCATGATCTCGAATTTGTCAGCAACACCAGCGGCTTCGAGGATGGGCTTTACCTTTTCGATCAGCTGGGCGTCGTGCGCGCGTGCGCTGTCGAGCCAGAAGATCGCCTGCGCGCCGGTGGCCGCTTGGCGGTCCATGGCAAGCTTGACCCAGTCTTCGATGGGAGCCTTCTTGGCCGTCGAGGAGCGCCAGATGTCGCCCACATTTACGGCATGTGAATGGAGCACGTCGCCATTGGCGGCGATCATCTGGATCGTACCATCCTCTGGGATCTCGAACGTGGTCGGGTGCGAGCCGTACTCCTCGGCCTTCTGAGCCATGAGGCCTACGTTTTGCACTGCGCCTGCGGTTGTGACGTCGAGCGCGCCGTTTTCTTTGAAGAAGTTGATCGTCTCGTCATAGACGCTGGAGTAGCAGCGGTCGGGGATGACGCATTTGGCATCAGCTTCAGCACCGTCTGGGCCCCAGCCTTTGCCGCCTGCGCGGATCACGGCTGGCATGGAGGCGTCGATGATGACGTCGGACGGCACGTGCAGGTTCGTGATGCCCTTGTCGGAGTTCACCATGTACATGGCCGGGCCCGCAGCCATGGCTGCTTTGAACGGTGCTTCAAGATCCGTGCCTGCAACGGCTACTTCAATTGCCCCGATGCCGGAATTTGGATTGATGCCAAGGCCTTGGATCGCGTCACAATGCGTCTCAAAGAAGTCCTCGAGGTACACGGCGACCGCGTGACCGAAGATGATCGGGTCAGAGACCTTCATCATCGTGGCTTTCATGTGGAGCGAGAAAAGGACGCCGGGCTCCGTGGACGCGATCTCTGCGCGCAGGAAGTCACGGAGCGCGCCAGCAGACATGAAGGACGCATCGCAGACCGTGCCTTCATCGAGCTGCACCCTGTCTTTCAGGACTTTGTCGCCCAGAACGATTTTTGCGGGGCCCGCTTGTGCTGCAGTTACGGTGACAGAGGTCTCGTTTGCGTAGAAATCGTTGCCGGTCATGGAGGCGACGTGGGTTTTTGAGTCCGCAGACCATGCGCCCATCCGGTGCGGGTTGGCCTTGGCGTAGTTCTTAACGGCTGTTGCCGCGCGACGGTCGGAGTTGCCTTCCCGGAGAACCGGGTTCACCGCGGAGCCTTTGATCGTGTCGTACTTCGCGCGAATGGCTTTCTCTTCGTCCGTCTGCGGATCGGCGGGGTAGTCGGGCAGGGCGAACCCCTTCTCCTGCAGTTCCTTGATGGCTGCTTCAAGCTGCGGCACGGACGCAGAGATGTTCGGCAGCTTGATCACGTTGGCCTCAGCCGTCTTCACCCACTCACCCAGCGCTGCGAGATCGTCGGATTGTGCCTTGTCACCCAGAGCCTCAGGGAATGTCGCGATGATGCGGCCCGCCAGCGAGATGTCGCGCGTCTCAACGTTCACGCCTGCAGCTTTGGCAAAGAAGCGCACGATAGGCAGTAGCGATGCGCTCGCCAGCTCGGGGGCCTCATCAACGGTGGTGTAGACGATATCAGTGCCGGAAAATGCGGACATAGGGTTCCCTTTCAGAAGGCTTTGGGCGCTCCTTAAAGGGAAGGTATGCGGCTGTATACCGTCCGCGGTGAAAAAATCGTCGCAGGTGGCGGGGGATTGCGCGTTATACTGGGCTGACAGCACGGGCCATTTGGCTCACAGTGAGGGCAGGAGGACGCGGGATGTCGACTACACGCCGGGCTGCCTTGGCCGTCACGCTCCTTTTCTTTGTCTTCACTGGGGCTGCCATGTCCAGAACCGCTGATCTGATCTGCTCTCCGATGACGGGTGTGCTTGTGGCGCCGGGCGGTGGCCCTGCGGCTGGTGCGGTTGTGCGCCGGGAGTGGTCATGGCGCGGCAAGTCGGGCAGCGATGAGACGACGACGGATGCCGAGGGCCGGTTCTCCTTTGACGCAGTGCCTGCGCGGCGGGGCTTTCTGGGCCTTCTCCCCGCGGAAGAGGCGATCACTCAGGAATACACCGCCACCTTCAATGGCGCGGACTTCGAGATTCTCTACGCCACGCCCCGGGGCTTTGAGCCGGGACATGAAACGAATGGTGCCCCATTCGATATTACCTGCGATCTGGGTCAGGAGCCGGGGCACGGCGATTTTTGGTGGGGCAGTTGCCGACTGAATGGATGATGGTCGCGTCCGCCGGGGGCGAACGGGCGCGATAGTGATTAGGAGGTCGCCATGGCGATCATGAACGGAAAGAACGCCGCCATTATTGCGGATGGCACCTACGCCCTGACACCAGCGCACACCAAGGCTGATGCGAAGAAACGCGCTAAGCGAGCGGCGCAGTTCACCAAGGACTCGCCCATGCTAAAGCATCCGCTGAAGGTGGATGTGGATGTGCAGCAGGCCGTTGTGGCCAGTTCAGGTGCCATTGTGCGGGAGACGACCGGTTTCGGTGTCCTGCTCGAACTCAAGCGCGGCTTTGATCGGGAATTCATTCTGGCGATCAGGGGCACGCAGACGGGCTACGATTGGCTCAGCAACGTCACCATTGGCATGACGCGCGGGCCAACGGGTGCGCTCGTCCATTCAGGCTTCCAGAAGATCTATAACTCTATGGCCGCTGACGTGCGCCACCTGATCAAGGACGCTGACCCGCGCACGATCCACTTCGTGGGCCATTCGCTTGGCGGGGCGCTCGCGACGTTGGCCTCGTTGGACTACGCCAAGGCGGGCACGGCGGACCGGTATCTTTACACGTTCGGGGCACCGCGGGTCGGTGGTTCGGCCATGGGCCAAGATCTTGAAAGGATGATTGGTCAGCAGCGGATCAAGCGGGTCTACAACCTCTCAGATCCTGTGCCGCTGATCCCGCTTTACCCCTATATGCATGCTGGGCCGGGGACGATCCGGCTGCCGGACAACTTTGGGCGCGTGACGCTGAACGCCCATTCGATGAGTGGCTTCTACATTCCCAACATGCCCGCGCAGGGGTGGCCCGGCGCCGTGTCGCCCAACGTGATGGGCACGCCGGATTATTGGCTGCGTCAGGCGGAGGGCGCGCAGGGGTTTATGTCCAAATGGGGTTTCTATGCCCTCGGGATGGCACTGGATGCGATGCTGCCCACGATCCGTCTCGTGACGGGGCTTGCGATTGATGCTGGCGTGACGCTGCTCGATAAGCTCGCCGATGCCGTTTACCGCGCGGCCCAGATCTCCCGCGCGATCGGTGAGAAGGTGCTGCGGTTCATTAACGCCGCCATGCGCATGGCCGGCCAATTCGTGGCGAAAGGCGCGCTGACGCTCGCCGATATCACAGCCTCATTCTTGCGCTGGGTTCTTGATCTTATGCTGGCGCCGGTGAAGGCAGCGGCGCGAGGCGCGATCTCGCTTCTTTCCTAACTCTCCGCAGAAGCGCGGTGCGTGGCGAGCTTGGCCTCAAGGGCTGCGCGCGCCTTTTGCTCGGCCAGTCGAACGCGGCATTCGGTGAGGAAGGCTTCTTCCAGCGTTTGGGACGCGGCCGCCAGCACGTTGCCGATTTCCACGAAAAGGCGGTCATTGCCGGTTTCGTCCTGCGCCTTGAACACGTCATCGGCGAGCTTTTCGGCAAGTTTGTCGATCGTGCTCATAGGGGCCTTCCTTTGCGTTGTTAGTTGGTGAGCCTTCTAGGGCTTACTCGAACGCTGTGGAAGGGGCCGTTTCTGCGAAAGGGTCGACGCCGTCGAGCTGCGAACGGATTGCGAATTCGATTTGCGGCTTGGTGTTCGGCACAAGGCGTGCGCCGCCCTCGATGTCACGCTCCGCTGAATCCGCGAGCGAGGTCAGCGGGGCGCTTTCATCTATTTGCGGCTCTAGCCCCATCACGGCTCTGAGGTGGTCAAGCGCCATACCGACGCCTTTAAGCGGTCGCTCTTCAGCAACGGCGTCGTCATGTTCGATCAAGAGCTTCGCTTTGCGGTCGCGCAGGCGGTCCTCCCAAGTGGGGGTCAGCGGCGCGTCAATGATTGCCTCAAGCTCGTAGGCATATTCGCCCAGCATGACAGAGACTTGTCCCTCCGGATGAGGATCAAGATGCACAAGCGCAAGGCCCGCGTCATCCAGGGAAATGACCACGAAGCTGGAGCGCGCATAGCAATTGCCTTCGCTCGGGCACTGAACGATCCAGAAGGGCGATACCGCGAGCACGCCGTTCTCTTGATCTGCGTCAGCGCCGACAGGCGCCGACGTTATCCAGGCAGCCCCGTCAGGTGACGTCTCGATCTGCAACTCGGCAGAAAGCGGAGACGTCCAGAAGGCAGCGGTTAGGCCGATCGTGCCGGCAATCCGTAGTAAGGCGCAAATCTTCATGGCGCATTTGACGTCGTGCGGATCTGAGGTGGAAATGCGGCCAGAAACGGTCTCGATCACGAACATTAACGCGGATTTAAGCGAATCCTTAATCGATGGCGCGCGCTAACGGCGCAAAACCCGCTGCTTGATTTTGTAGAGCGCTTCTTTCACCGGGCGTTTTTTGTCAGGATCCGCGGCCCAAGACCGACTGATAACAGGAGGACCGTGATACGCCGGAGAGGGTGGCAGGAGCGAGGCCATAACCATTTCGACGTACTTTTCCTTCGGCTCATGCTTCTCACGGTAGACTGGTACTTTTCCGTAGCCAAAGAAGTTACGCCCGCGCATGGCCTTGTAGACGTCGTACCCGGCCCCGCTTAGCAAGTCGTGGAAATCCTTGAACGTCTCATTCTCGGCGCCGTGGTGGGCGCCGAATTCAAAGAGAATTACTTTGATGCGCCCTGCCGCCAACGCCTCGGACGCGCCTTGGAGAACCTGCATCTCGTATCCTTCCACGTCGATCTTTAGGAAGTCGACGGTCTCGATCCCGTGCCGCGTTAGCTCTGCGTCGAGACTGATTTGGGGAACCTAATGGGTGTTCTTCAGCTCCACTCTGTGTGCGCCAATCTCGGCCCGGCTATTGGGTACCGAAGCAAGGGTAGAGTGCTCGTGATCGAAGTGCAGCTCCACTGTGCCGCCATCCGTTGGGCCCACGGCCACAGGCCGCACCTCCGGATTAGGCGTGAGTTTGCTTAGCGTTGTCTTCGTGCGTTCCTCGAGCTGCGCGATGTTGCCTGAGAACGGTTCAAACATCATGTGGCGCGCGCACATCTGACCGTAGGCCATAAGAAAGGCCTCGCTCTACAGACCCATATTTGCCCCCACATCGAGGGTCACCATATCAGTGCGTCCGGTCAGAAACGGCGCGGTCGGGAACACCTCCAAAAGCTGGAACTTTGGGATGTGGTGATGCTTGTCGGCAAACTCCCGCGGATGCATTGGAGGCATCAGCGTGTATTTTCGGTAAGTCTGCGCTGCACGTATTCGGTGACGTTGCCGATCATCGTGTCCATGTGGGGCTCTTCGAAGAAGTGCCCGGCGCCGTCGATCTCCTGATGGGTGATCGTGATGCCTTTCTGGTCATGGAGCTTGTTGACGAGCGTATGCGTGTCCGCAGGCGGCGCGACACGGTCGTTGGTGCCGTTGATGATGAGGCCCGAGGACGGGCAGGGCGCCAGGAACGAGAAGTCGTACATATTGGCTGGCGGTGAGACCGAGACAAAACCCGTGATCTCCGGGCGGCGCATCAGAAGCTGCATGCCGATCCAGGCACCAAAGGAGAAGCCTGCGACCCAGCAATGCTTGGAATTGTTGTTCATCGACTGCAGGTAGTCGAGCGCGCTTGCGGCATCTGACAGCTCGCCGATGCCCTGATCATATTCGCCCTGGCTGCGGCCCACGCCGCGGAAGTTGAAGCGCAGCACCGTGAAGCCCATGTCGTAGAAGGCGTAGTGCAGATTGTAGACCACCTTGTTGTTCATCGTTCCGCCAAATTGCGGATGCGGGTGAAGGACAATGGCAATGGGGGCGTCTTTTTGCTTTTGCGGGTGGTAGCGGCCTTCAAGGCGGCCCTCAGGTCCCGCGAAAATCACCTCTGGCATGGGCGCTCGCTTGTTGTTTGCACGCCGGGGCGCGCTTGACGGCGGCGGCCTGGCTTTTTAGAACTGTTCTAAATCGCACGCATGTGCGACAATCTGAGTTAATCGCGACGTGAAGTGGCGTCAATGCAGTAGCTCCTGAGCGACGAGCTCTGAGCAAGGACCTGGGAGAGCTTTCATGAAGCTGTCGACCAAAGGACGCTATGCCATGGTGGCGCTCGCTGACCTGGCACTTCAGCCCGAAGATGCCTTGATTTCCCTCGGGGAGATTTCGCGTCGGCAGGACATCTCGTTGCCGTATCTCGAGCAGCTTTTCGTGAAACTGCGCCGGGCGGAGCTTGTGGCGTCGGTGCGCGGCCCCGGAGGTGGTTACCGGCTGGCGCGTCCGGCCTCGGAGATCCGGGTCTCCGAGATCCTGGGCGCGGTGGATGAGACTGTCAGTGCGCTGCACATGGGGGCGGGGGCGTCGGGCGCGGTTTCCGGGTCCCGCGCGCAATCGATGACGAACCGCCTTTGGGAGGGGTTGTCTGCCCATGTATATGTCTTCCTTCATCAGACCCGCCTGTCGGATGTGGTGAAGAACGAGCTGACGCCATGCCCGGCGGTGCCATCGCTCTTTGAGGTGGTCGACGAATGAGCTTGTGCTGCGCGAGGCGCTGGGGCTCTGCCCCAGACCCCGAAGTACGGTGCACAGAGAAGATGGGAGCCGCGGACTGATGCAGCGCGTCTATCTTGATTACAACGCGACCTCGCCTTTGCGGGCGGAGGCGCGCGCTGCGATGATCGCGGCGATGGATGCGCTCGGGAACCCGTCCTCGGTTCATGCGGAGGGCCGCGCGGCCAAGTCCATTGTGGAGAAGGCGCGGGCTCAGATTGCGGAGGCTGTTGGCGCCTCGGGGGCGGATATCGTTTTCACCTCGTCGGCGACAGAGGCCGCAGCTTTGGCGCTTTCAGGGCGCGAACTGATGGGCTCGGCTGTAGAGCACGATGCGGTGCGGGCTTATGCCGACAGCTCCCTGCCTGTGTCATCGGACGGGCTTGTGAGCGTGGTTGATCCCTCGCGGTCTGTCTTGCAGGCGGCCAATTCCGAGACGGGTGTCATGCAGGAATTGCCCTCGGGGATTGCCGTGAGCGATTTCACGCAGGCGTTCGGCAAGGTGCCGGTGTCCTTTGCTTGGTCTGGGGCGGAGATGGGGTTGATCTCGGCCCATAAGCTCGGTGGCCCGAAAGGCGTTGGTGCTTTGATCGTCAAGCAGGGCGTTGATGTGCCCGCCCAGATCCGTGGCGGTGGCCAGGAGATGGGGCGCCGTTCCGGGACGGAGAATGTCATCGGCATCGCGGGTTTTGGCGCGGCCGCTGAGGCTGCGAGCCGGGACCTTGAGACGGGCGTATGGTCCCGGGTCGATGAATTTAGAAATATTCTAGAAACAAGTCTCGAA